>JAGXNV010000099.1 GCA_019894795.1 Candidatus Heimdallarchaeota archaeon
GTCAGATGTGTATAAGAGACAGCCTCCATCGTTCCTTTACTCTGTAATAGGTTCGACCATAGACTAGCTTGTTCTTGTTTTTCAACTGTTTTCGCTGTTGTTGTGCATACTGTTCTTGTAATTGTTTTACTCTTTTCAGATAATACTGGGTGAAACTTTTCACCCCTTCCCCCTCGTCCTTGACAACAATCGGTCTCGAGCCGATATTGTCCACAAAGGTCACGAGGTTGGTTAATCCCAGATCAAGTGCGCCTTTACTCTTCTGCTTCTTTTGCACTTTCCTTGGGAGGTGTTTTTGGTAAACGATCTCCATTGTATACCCTACTCCCCGAGGGACGACGCGCACCTCTCGCAATTTATCTAACGAGGTTAGGCGTGTTCTCATGCTGAATCCCACTTTCTCAGGTAGAAGTAAATATCCCCCCTTTATTCTCGCTTGTTGGTTAGAGATAATTGCTATCATCTCCCCTTTCGACTTTTTGTAGTTAGGTGGTTGAGGAGCGCCAAGAAAAGCTCGAGGATTAACTTGCCATTTTTTTCTTGCCTGATAAAATGCTCGCCAGTTCCTAATAAGGATCTTGAGGGTATGTTGGGCTGTATGAGCAGGGAGAAGTTTGTAACATTGTTCGTGTTTGAGCAATTTATCCATGTCGTAATAAGTGAGATATTTTCCTTTCCCTTTTGCTTGTTTGTAGAGATAGTTTGCTCGATTGTAGAGATTCTTTACTTGATGACAAAGAGAACGTAAAGCTGGATGTATTTTAGTTTCCATCACTTCTGCTCTTAAGACCTCAGACATCATTATTTAGTAGTATTTTTCCGTATTAAAACCCCACACAACTACCGATCTTCTCTCTTTCAGTTGGAGAAGTTAACTAACTCCAGAGTTACAGAAAATCACATCATAATACTTACTTGCTTGGTTACAGCTTGGGCTATTCGACTAACTGTTTATTTAACAATTAGAAGTTGGGGAAAACCTGAGGACTTTAGATACAAAAAATGGAGAGAAGATTGGGGAGATAAATTCATGATAAATAGTTATTTTCGTGTTTACATGCTTCAAGGCCTTCTAATAATTTTGATGAGTTTTCCAATATTCTTCATCAACGCTATTCAAGAATATTATATCCCTTTCGCTATACAGATTGATCCTTCAATAGCAATGATATGGATAGATGTTGTGGGAATTGCTTTATGGACAATAGGTTTTTTGTTTGAAACTATAGGCGATTCACAAATGTATCTGTTCAAGAAGAATCCTGCAAATAAAGGAAAGATAATGGATAAAGGTTTATGGAAGTATACAAGACATCCAAATTATTTTGGTGAAGCCACATTATGGTGGGGTGTTTTTCTGATGGTTATTTCAACTGCTTTAGTCCAACCATATGTTTGGTTCTCTGTGATTAGCCCGATTGTTATAACTTTTCTGTTGTTAAGAGTATCAGGTGTAACCATGTTGGAGAAAAAATGGTTTGATAATCCTGAATATGCAGCTTATCAGAAAAAGACTAGCGCTTTCTTCCCTTGGCCACCTAAGAAACTAAAAGAATAGAATGTAACGCTGATTTTTGTTCCTTTTTTTCTATTTTTTCATCCAAATAACTGTTTTTGGTGTATTAGATAATTTATTAAATGTCTTAACTTGGCGTATGTTGAAATGTCCATATCAATTAGTAAAAATACAACACATAATTTCGTCTATGCACCAAAAATAGAGGTAAATCTAAGGTATGAAAATTTTTCAAGACATTTTACAAGATACGATTTAGAACTTCGAGAATTAGAAACTCAATCAAGAGAATTTCAGAAACTAGCTGTAAGACTTTTTTCAGAAGGACATCTCTCTATTTCAAAAAATATCCTGCAAAGACGGGAAAAAATTCTTGGTCGTATGGATGAAGTTAGAGATATTCTAATTAAGCAAAGCTTAGTTTAGAAACAAATTTTGTTTATTTGTTAATTGCATAGTCTTATAATCAGCGGTTATCCATTTCATGTTAACAATTATATAGAATAAAGGTGAATAAAAATTACAGAATTTTGCACAAAATGTGGTAATCAACTTGCTGATCACGCTGATTTTTGTCACAAATGTGGTTCAAAAATCGTAATGGTTAAGGGTGTACCAACAGCTGTCTCAATAGAAACTAAAACCCCTTCTCACACAGTAGAGGAACACGATAGCATGAAATATGCTAAACGTAGGAATGTTGTTATTGGATTATCTGTTGGACTGATTGCAATCATAATTGTACCTATAATCATATGGGGTGTTTTTGGTTTTATTAACTACACACATATTGGAAGCTACACTTATGATGAAACATCTATGGAATATACAAATCTGAATCTTGTTATTGATAATAACGTTGGTTCTATTGATGTTTATTATGAAGATTCACTCACAAAACCATTTGAAGCAATTGTTGAACTTTATGGAAGAAAAGGTGCATCTCTTTTAGATGCTGTGAATTTTACAACAACGTATCTAACGAATGATACGATGGAGATTAACTTTAATTCAGGAGATTTTGATTTCTTCTTCTGGGATAAGAAAGTCTTTACATATGATATGTCAATTTACATAAATCCTCTCGTGACTGCGGATGTTTTTATTGACGCTGACACAGGTAGTGTGAGTTTTAGCACTGAAGGATTAGATAGTATTATAATAGAAAATTTAGATATATCATCTAATACTGGAAGTATTGATCTGGATTTAATCAATTCTGTCAATACAACATTCAATGGTCTCAATCTAAAAGGAAACACAGGAAGAATATCAGTAGATTTAGGCTCAAGAACAACGATAAACGATTCTTACGTTCTCATCGATACTGATACAGGAAGTATAGATTTCGAGTTTGTTGATTTAATCGCTTATGACGATCAGACTTGGGAAATTACTACTGATACTGGATCCATTGATGTTTCAATAACACAAAACATCGTTTTACCATTTACTTTCATGTCTCATTTTGATATAGACACTGACACTGGAAGCATATCCGTTGATTTCCTCTTTAATGATACAATAGGATACAGTTTCTACGGCACTACTAGCACTGGGAGTGTAGATATTCTCGGAAGCGAAGATGAATATATCTCTCCAAATTACGGAATTGCTACCAATCTTTACGTTTTTGAGCTGTCTACATCAACAGGAAGTGTTACAGTCACTGAAAAGTGATTTTTTCTTTTCTTTTTTCTTTTATTGAATTCTGAATAATTTGTTCTTTTAAGACATTCTTAAATAATTTATTACTCCAAATAGGCTTATGAAAGAGGTAATTTCCTTTATGAAACAAAAATTATTCGAGGAATATCGAGATGTGATTGATTTAATCATAGTGTACGTTTCCTATGCATGAAAGAAAAATCCTCTCTTCGTAATATCTCTGATTTTAATGATCTGAAGAGTGTGATAGAGGGTAAAATTGACTCCTTGAAAAATTCATAGTTCATCTATTACTCTTTTAACACTTTTAGCTGCAGTTTCAACAGCTCTTGTGCATTTCATACTTCGTTGAGGATTTTCAAAGTCAACAGAACCATCGGGTAGGATGAATTCTTCTAAAATCTCTCCACATTTCAAAGTGTCAAATTCCATTTCGAATAATTCTCTAAATTTCTTAAAAACCTCAGATCTCTCTTCTTTCTCAAGGTTTTTTTTTGAAATAATTATACCTAAAGCTGCCAAACCACCAGTTACGGCACCACAAATAGATCTTTCACCCATACCTCCTCCAAAACCAAGCAAAGCGTTGTCTACAATATCTAAACATTCATTCATATTGTAATATTCAAGAACCCCTCCTGCTACTGCTTGGGCACAATTACTCTCTTGGTTCCAGTATTTGGATACTTCATTGATTATATTTGACATACGGGAACAGAAAAAACGCATGACATATTAAGCGTTTCTTTAATACAAGAATGAATGTTAAAGAAATTAAATCAATGACTGACTGTACACATTTAAGATAAATGCTTAATCTCATTAAATCCTATTAGTTTGTATGTTCCATCAGGTTTCAGACTTATGTGTGTAATGGAACAAGGTTTGACATAAAAACTATAAAATTGAGAAGGATCAGTTCGTGTCAAATATACAAATATTAAGTTAATCACCGCTCCATGGCTGACTAGTACAATATTCTTCTCTTCTTGTTTTTGTAATCGTTTGAATAAACGATGAATTCTATCTAGAACTTGGTAGAAGGTTTCACCATTGGGGATGATAAAATCATTAGGGTCTTTTAACCATTGTTTCTCTTCTTCAAATGTAAAAACTTCTTTTAGACTCTGACCTTGCCAATCACCAAATGACATGTCAAAAAGATAGGGTTCTTCAGTAAGATTTGCTTTTGGTTGATGTTCCTTAATCTTCTCAGCAGTAACCTTCGCTCTTGAAAGTTTGCTATAATATATGGTATCTATTGGGGTGTCAACTAAAGCCTTCCCTGTTTCTAGAGCATGATTGACACCTAATTCTGATAGATGAACGTCTATTTGACCTCGAAAGCGCACTTCTCCAACGTTGAAATCAGTTTCTCCATGTCTTATGATATAGATATCCATTATAATCAGACTAATTAGAGAAATGCTGAAATAAAAACCATTTGGAAGATTGAAAATCTATTCCTTCAAAATTAAGAAAAAATTAGAAAAAAAAGGTGTAAGAGATAGGGTCCTATCTCTTAGATTTCTTTCGGAAGAGAACTGATAAACCAGTTATTGTTAGAATGGCTGCTACAGAAACGATGAGTATTTCACTTGAACCAACAAGACCTGTTGGGGTTTGAATGATGTTAGCAATACCTACCTTAGGGTCATGAATGATTTCTGTACCTCTTGGATAACTAAGATACATTTTGTTTTCTCCTTCACTAGTTTCAATTGGAGTGGCTTTAACGGCATGTTCTACGCCATCCACCATTGCAGTTTCAATCCAAGAGAAGAACCCGATGTAATCACCTGCTATAATCTCAACTTCTTGCTCGTCAGATGCTCGTCCATCTTCTTCATCTTCTGTCTCATCATCATTCTCATAATCAACTTCGTATTCAGACTCTAATTTAACCTTAAGTGCAAGAACTGAATCAAGTTCTGTGTAATTGAAGTTGTGAATTCCTATGTCTATTTTCAATTGATTGGGTGCAACAATGACATCATTGATCACTGTAAACTCTGTTGTAACATATACTGTTGCAGAAAATACTTCATCAACTGTTTCTACAGTAAATATGTGAACTGTATCATTTAAAATTAATTCAGTTGTATAAAGAATAGGTTTGAACTCGTCTATTTTCAATACTTGTACTTCTTGATCAATGGAACTATTATAGAATCCATCTGCTGAGGTGTCTATGAATTCAATTATCTCAGATAATACTACCTTGTATTCTACTTCAGTTTCTAATGTTTCATTATCTTTCTCAAATTCAAATTTGATCTTTATTCCTTCGTCTCCAGTTTCTATCTTAACTTTGAACTCATTACTAATTCCATCAATCTCCTGAGACGATTCGATTTGCACCTCACTATCACTATATTCAATTTCTACCTTTCGTCTGTTTTCGTCTTCATCCCTGTCTGAAATACCGTCATCATCTTCGTCTTCATCGTCATCATGACTCTCTCCTAGAACAGGAGTGTATAGAAAAGACGAGATCACTATCATGGCTAAAAGGCCACCCAACAAAAGTGTTTTTTTGTTTATTTGTTTTGCATTCATTTTGTTTAACCTCGTTTTATGGTTGAAATAACTCTATTGGGGCTGAATAAATAGCTGAGCTTATACCAGATTGTAGTTTTTCCTACAATATAGTATAAAACAAGTTATCATCAAGTGTAACAACTATTACAGTTATATGTAGAAACTTAATTAGGGAGGTTCTATTTGTCTTGGACAGCCATTAAAATCTCTCTCGAAATAACATCTACCTAGATAGAAACTTATAGCTTCAAACGTATTTGTTCCTAATGCACGGAAAACTCAACAAAGATTGGATGGATGACTATGAGCTTTCTTATTCTAAATTCAAACCCCAATGGGATGAACACTATGCACAAGTAAGGTCTTTTATCCTTTCATCCTTACCTCTCTCTGTCTCTAATTGGGGAGTTATTGGCGTTACAAGTACTATCCCTGAAATTAACCTGCAAATGTTAAAAAATGTTGAGAAGTTAACATTACTGGATATTTACACGGATGGGATGTATAGGGCAAGGAAATTTCTAGGCAAACAATATAACTTCTCTAGTATCGATATAAGAATTTTTGACATAACTCATGGTTTTGTAGATAAAGTTCTCTCAGAATGCAGTCAATTTGAAGACGAAGTGATTGAAAGAGAATATCTATTGAAAATTTTAAGCAGAGTATCCTTTCCTGAAGTAGAATACAAGGGAGCACAATATGATTTTATTACTCATTTAGGTTTAATGGATTATTATCTTATGCCTGTTTTCAAAACTTATTGTGAAAGATTCGCAGATGTATATGAGGAATTCTTTACGATCATGAGGAAGCTGAATGATCAAGCTTTAGAGATTTCTCTCAAACTTCTTTATCAATTACTGAGCACCAACGGTAGATTGGTCATATCTTCTCCAGTTACTCGCTTACCAGAAGGTAAGGGTTGCGATATTTCCTTGTTTTGGGTGAAAGATTTTATTGGACATATAGAAGAAGCTGGGTTCTTAATTATAGAAAAATCCGAACATATGTGGGAAGAATTTCCTTTAGAAAATGGTCATTCTCATAAAGTAATAAATGTTCTCTGTGAGAAGAAGAAAGATGTTATTTAGAAGAGATATAGAAGGAATCTCCTTATTTCTTTCTAGTAATTAAAACAACTGTTATCAGTACTAAGAGCACTGCTCCAGATACTATTAATAGTTCCACTTGTGTTACTCTAGGTATTTCGAACCATGGTGTCCCTTCAATTAGAGTTGTAACAAAATCTTGCAGAATTCCTGCGATACCTATTTTTGGATCATGGATGATTTCACTTCCTCGAGGATAATTAAGATACATTTCATTTTCTTCTCCAGATGTATCAACTGGTGTCGCATTCACCAGGTAATTGGTTCCATCTGCTGTTACATTTTCTATCCAACTGAAGAAGCCACTATAATCACCCAAAGAGATGTCTACTTCTTCTTCGTCAGAAGCTCGTCCATCTTCTTCATCTTCAGTTTCTTCATCTACCTCGTAGTCTACTCCTGATTCTGATTCAAGCACTATTTTAAGAGCAAGAGCTGAGTCAGGTTCAATGAAGTTAAATCCATGGATTCCAATGTCGATTTTTATCTCTGTTGGAGCTAGCAATATACCATTAATTAAAGAGAATTCACTTGAGATGTAGACCCCAGCTGAAAAAACTCCATCTGATGTTTCGATACTCAGATGATGTACTAAATTATTGGAAATATTCTCTACTGCATAGACAATGTCATTGAAATCTGACAGTTCAACCCTTTGAATGACTGTATCAACAGATTCGTTGAAGTAACCGTCATCGTGAATATCATCATACTCAATTATCTCAGAAATTTCTACAGTAAATTCTATTTCAGTCTCCATTGCTTCTGTTTCATTATCGAATTCTAGCTCAAATTTCAATCCTTCGTTTTCAGCTTTCATCTGAATGGAGATTTCGTTTTGTATCTCGCCATAATCCTGATGTGATTCTATCTGAGCCTCTGTACCTGATACTTCAACGGTTAAATCCCTCTCATTCTCTTCTTCCTCCTCATTGTGAACTCCATCGTCATCATCATCATCTTCATTATCGTCATTGTTTGCAGTAACTGGATAAACAACGAAAGATGTGAGAATTAGGATAGTAAGAACTCCTCCTAGTAGAATTTTGTTCCTAGCAGTTCTTTTGATTTTCATTAGTATTTCACCGTTTTCAACTGTTTTACAAATCGATTCAATTAAATATATAGATTCACTTACACACTATTGTAGTATCTTTCACGTTGTTATGTAGTTTCTCTTATAACTTAATGTAGTTATTACTACATTCCTTTGTAAGTTTAAGTTTATACGTTCTCTATTTGCAATCATAGTGAGTTCAACCTACCATTACAAAGATTATAACAAAAACTTGGATATAGATAACTATCAAAGATATTATTGCAGATTTTTCAATAGATAGTTCTTTCAGTGATCCTATAGCTGTTATCATAATGAGAAAAGACCATATTTGAAACAACCCGTGCATTATTAGTAGCAAGATAGTTGGAATAACAATCGTTACACCACTTGTTAGCCCAATGAGCCATGTTATAAGAATGAATAGAAAAGCAGGAACAAAAACCAACCAAGTAACACCAAAAATTTGTAGTGTTTTTCTTTTCTTTTTGTAAACAAACCTTGCTAACATCTCGGTCAATCCGGCATTGAACAACCAACTTGCTATCATTATCACGTAAATTAACCATAAACTTGTTTGATAATTTATCACAAAATTACCCAATACTATAATATCGTAAGCTGATGCAAGGAAACCGAAAACTAGTACTAGAATAAAGAATTCAATGTAAATATGATATGGATTCTTTGAGAAGAATCCAATTAACGATTCCAAAGAAAACTTGCCAATTCTGAAAACCTTTGGTTTTTCTTCTTCTATTATACCATGTGGTTTGGGTTCTTCAGTCCCTTCTAATATGGTTAATGCTTTTTTCCCTTCTTCTGTTAAACAATATTTTTTGTCTTCTCGTTGATAAACAAATAGCTTAATTCTTCTTAGATGGTGATAAAGAGGTCCTGATTTCAGTTTAAACTTTTCAGTCAACATTGTATATGTTGCCTCCTCTTCTTCAGCAATATATTCTAACATTAGGCGTCTAATAGGATGAGATAATACTGCAAAAATCTCTGCTTTCTCTTCTTTATCATCCGCCATATTTCCACGTAAATATTCTACTAGAACTACTATTTAGATGTTGCTAATTTTCAATTTTTTTCAAGAAATTTATCAATCCTAGTCTTTACAGCTCATCCTTGTTAGGAAAACAATCCCAGGTTTTTGATAATGGTTCGTGAAACAAATGATTTATTAGAACTCGTTGACATATAGTTCATAGGTAGAGATTATGGCACAGTTACTTGGAATAAACTCTCAAGAAGAACTGAATGTTTCCTTTTCCTTCAGAATGACTTCGAGTTTTGATGGCAAAGCACCAGATGGATGGGGTTATGCCTTCTATCGTGGAACTGAGTGGCAATCTTTTAAAGAATCTCTTGATATGGATAAAATTCTCCGTTTAGATGTTACAACGATGAGCTCTCATGAATTTCTTTGTAAAACCCTTATGTCTCATATGCGTTATGCTACTCTAGGTGAAGTTACTTATGATAACACCCATCCTTTTGATAGAGATCTCTTCGATTCAAGATGGTTCTTTGCACATCACGGGCACCTGCGATTATATCGACATATTGTCGACTCGATAGAATATTTCAAACCAATTGGAGACACAGATTCAGAAGTAGCCTTTTGTGTTATTCTTGAAGCCATAAGAAAACTTGGTAAACTTCCAAGTGATCAAGAATTAGCTAAATCTATAAACAACACTGCCAAGGAGCTAGCAAAACAAGGTGGAATGAACTTCTTACTCTCTGATGGTGAAGTAATGCATGCTTTTTATTCAAGGTACAAATCTATGTATTATACTACCCTCCATCCTCCATTTGAAGAAAAAATTATTGCTGAAAGCGATCAATTGAAAATAGTTCTCAATGTTCAAGATGTCCAATCACCAATAAGTATTATCACAACAGATCCTATAATAGCGGAATGTGATTGGAAGGAATTTGAAATAGGAATTTTGTACAGTTTTAAAAATGGAAAAAGGATTAAGTTTGTATGATTATTGTTCTTGCTTATTCTCCTTTTCCACTATTTTAATCTCTTCTCTAATTATTTCAACCATGCCTGAAGAATGCGTGTTTTTGTTTGTCTTCATATCAATGTAATTACTGTTGTGTAACAACCCTGCTATTTTTTCTGTTTCTTCTATCATATGCATTTTGTCCTCTTCCATCCCAACAAGTAAGATTCTGTTATCAATCATCTCATACAAATACCAAAACCATGGAAAACAAACTCTTCTTGCAGCTTTTATCCATCTTTTAGGTTCTGCTTCATC
>JAGXNV010000100.1 GCA_019894795.1 Candidatus Heimdallarchaeota archaeon
GTGTGAATAGTGAAGATATAACTATAATAATTTGTGATATTGATGATTTGATTCATTAATTTTTTCTTTCTTTTTTCCTTTAAATTAGTAAAATTTTCTGTGAAATTTACCTTTTTGAGCCAAAACCGAAAACAGTGACAAAATGTAATATTGGTGATTAAATACTTTCATCAAAAATAATTATTGTTATAGGTGAAGCAAGAGGAATGAAACTATTTACTGTCCAGGAGAAAATCATGGGCATCAAATTAATTTCAGAAATGCTGCAGGTACTTGAAGAACATGAGTCAATTGAAGAACTTAAGAAATACCTGGAGAAGAAATTCTCTAACGACAGCAAGCGAAACAGTAATAAAAAGTAAATGAATGTTTCCACGTAGAAACAAAATTACTTTACTAATAGCTTAGTTCTATTTCTAAGCCTTTTCACTAAAGATTTCTAAAGAGATTAATGTTTTCTGTTTTTTCCTATTTAAAACAAAAATAATTATTAAAAAAAGTTCCCACGTGGGAACAAGGTAATTTCTACAATATCGGAAAAAAGATTATGAAAACAAGAATCCCTTCCGTACATTTGTCCGTAAATCCTTGGAAATTAGATAAATTTATTATTCATTAGTGTATAATTAATTTGAAGTAGATGAAGGACAAAGAGAGCAAAGTAGGTTTTCCAAAAGAATTCGCCATTTATATCCCAAAAATGTCTTTGGATGAACAAAATATCTTTAAAGAACAAGAGAAAAACTACAAAATTGATGATTCTCTTGTTAAGGTGCGTAATTATCTAATAGAGCTCATTCCTAATCTTCCTTCTCCTTCTGATTATCTTATATTTGCTCTTGGTAAAATTCTCTTTTCTATCTCAGATTATGACACCCTTAATGCTCTAGATGAAGAATTTTCTTACCTAGGTCTATCTTTATGGAAGATTAGACTGTTACTCAGAAAAGGGCTGAGCGAGGAAGCAATAAAGAAAGCCTCTAAAATATATGCTAATGAAGATAATGACCTTTCTTTCAAATTACATAGTTTAAGATCTATAGCGAATGGGTATCTTAATCTTGGAAACTATGAGCAAAGTAAAATTTACCTAACAGAAATATTTGAAGATGCTCTCACTTCTCCTAAACTGTCGGCAGAAGATAAACCAATTATCAACGACATACTGCTAGAGGCACATAAAGACAATTTCTTTCTTAATCGTTTCTCTGAAGAGAAGATAAAATTAGAAAATAAAATAAATGTCGCACTACAGATAGCTACAGATTTAGGCGAAAGATATCATCTAGGATCATTTTACTACCTAATGGCTTTATTACAAAGAGATGCGGGAAAAATTGATGAAGCAATCCAATATTCCAATCAAGCAATTGCGCTTTTCAATGAAATAGGAAATAGGAGTTTGTTATCCGCATCTAAAGGCAATCTCGGTACAATAAATGTTATCAAGGGTAAATTAGATGAAGCAGAATCAATATTCCTAGAAATTTTAGAAACTTTCAGAAATTTAGACGAAAAACGTTTTATCGCTCTCTCTATTAAAAATTTAGGAAATATTGTTATTGAGAGAGGAAATTACGACGAAGCTATTGAAAAATATCAGGAAGCTTTGAACATAATGGAAGAACTAAATCTGAAGGAAACATATCAATATTGTGTTCTAGCAGAGCTATACCTTCAAACAGGAAGATTAAGTGATTTCGAAATCCTCATAAATAATTTGGATGAAGAAATGAGAAGCTCTCCTTCATCGATAATTGAATCTTACATCCTATTTCTGAAAGGTTTAAGTGATGTAAAGAAACTAAATTACGGTCAAGCAAGTGAATTTTTCTCAAAAGCTCTGGTTATATCTGACAGTCAAGGAAGAGGAGAATTATCTGCAAAAATATTGATGAACACTATCTTACTAAACATCAATAAATATGACGTTGAAAAGAAACTTGAGGATTTAGAATTAGCTACTCAAAACATTAACCATATATTACCATATTTCATTGAAAATAAATTGATGAAGGAACAAGTAGCTTTGAGACTTCTAGAAGGAAAGATTTTTGCAATTAAAAAAGATCATTCACGTTCATTTAACAGCTTACAGAAAGCTCGCGATTTGCTCCAACATAACAAAAATAAACACCTGCTTCGGATAGTCAATAAATATTTGGAAGATTTGAATAAACCTGAGAATAAAGAAAATCTCTCAAATGTTGAATGGGTTAATGAGCCTTTTAGATCAGATGTCTATAATTTAGAAGACATTGGTATGCGCTATATGCAGAGGTCTCATGTGCAAACTGGGATAACTCCCTTAGCACTTATTCTATTACATAGATCTGGGATTCCCATAAGATCCTTCGTTATATCAAAACGCACGGTAAAAGACCAATTATTATTCGGTGGATTTATTGTAGCAATCAGAGACATGCTGTCAGAATTATTCGAGGAACAGAAGAGTCAAATGCTAGTAATAACTTATGGTAACTATAAAATCATCATAGAAGCTCATCCAAAGGGATTTAGTTCTGTCGCTATATCAGCAAATGACTCATTTTCACTAAGAAGAAAAATACATCAGCTTACTGAAAAACTCTCTGAAGTTGAAATTCCTAGGCAATATTATGGGGAAGTATCTACACAACTTAGCGATTATATTGATCAAGAAGTAGAATCATTATTTGGATCAAGCATGGTTTATAGTGATGCTATTCAGACAAACTTTAAGGAACAGTGAAATCTGGATGGTAATCATATGGAAGTAAATCTACCAGCTTTTATCCTGAATGAGGTTGAAACATATATTGGCAACGATAAGAGTGAATACTTCAACAGGATATCTAATATTGTAAATTCAAGTAAAAAAGAGAAAGGTATCCGCATTTCCTTGGAAACTTATTTTTCAAAGAGAAAAGCTCTAAAAGACCAGACGGACCAAATGCTCATATTAACATACTTCCTACTTAGTTACTGGAACAGAGAGTATGATTCTGTTATAGCTTATTTCAACAAATTCAATGATACAATAGATAAACGAAATCTATCTCTTCTAGTTCTCCAAGCACTTTCTCTTCGGAATAGTTTCAATTTTGAAGAATTTAAGAAATTCAATATTAAAATAATAGAAGTGGTAAATGTGCTTGAAGATTCAAGAGAAAAGGATTTTCTAATTTTATCATTAAAAGAGTTTTCAGCTGAAACAGAGAAAAGACCAGACTTTGGTTATAAAGCTCTCAATGAGTTATTGCGATACTTGTTAGATATGGATGATCTATCAGTGCAGTTTCCCTTCATTCTTGATGCTTTACTAAGCGATTTGGTCAACTTTGCTTATGTTATTGCTGAAGATAACTTGAAAGATTTATGGATAGAAAGTGCTATCAAAAGAGCTGAGAATTTTGGTAATGATGGAATGTTATGTTCACTTTATGATTTACTTGCAAATATCGCTATGAAAGAATACGATATGCAAGAAGCAAATAAGTATATCGAGAAAGGTATAGAACTTGCAAATCGTTTGAATTCGAGCCGCTTATTAACCAGTATGCAACTTAATAAAGCAACTAAGGAAAAAATGAATGGAAAACTCAATGAAGCATTAGATATTTATGAAAATATCCTAAAAAAAGACAATCTTCTAATACCAATAAAGATACAAGTATTAGAGAAAATTGGTGAAATATATCTGTTGAATGAAGAAAACAATAAAGCTGAAGAATATTATGAAAATGCTCATAATCTGAATAAGGCTAATGGTTTCATTTATGCTCTCTTAGAAATTACTTATGGTTACTTGAAACTATTGCATAAGAAAGATGAGGGAGAATCTCTAGATTTCGGTATGCAGCTAGCTGAGGAACACTTTGACTTTAATGCAATGTCATACTACTATTTCTATAAAGGTCTTTATTGTCAGAAAAGAGTCAATCTTTCTGATGCAGTTGAGTATTTTGAGCGAGCATTGGAGTTTTTTGAGAATCAAGTGATTTTAGAAGGGATTGTATATTCTTATGGGGAATTAGCCGAAAGTTATTTCGAAATGTTTAGAATAACTGAAGATAATGAGTTTGCTGAAAAGTTTCTCTATTATATTGATAATCTATTGAATGTTACCCAAGAGCTGGAACACCCGCTTTACGCTGATGCAATGATAATAAAAGCAAGTTATTTTCAATATCGAGATTTAGAAAAAAAAGCGAACGAAAATCTTGAAAAAGCATTAGCTTATGCAAAGATGTATCAACTTGAAGAAAAAATCGAAGAGGTAAAAATACGTTTAAGAGATAAGTCTTCTTTACTTCAAGAACTCAAAGGATCGAAAAGAATCTTTAACAGAATACGAAGATTCAAATTTGGTGTTCATAAGAAAATCCCTAAAATTCTATATCTGTTACTTGTAATTGACGAAGGTGGTCTCCCACTTTATTCATACAACTTTTCAGAAAAAAGAGATATTGATGAACTATTGGTATCAGGTCTGATTTCTGCAATTATTAGTTTTTCTTCAGAAGTACTTGGAAAAGGTGTGGAAACGCTAAGGAGCATTAATCATGAAGGTAGAACTGTGATTATTGAGCAACTAGAAAATATAATGGCTGTACTAGTAGCAGATAATGAGACATTTGAGGGAAGATTGCAAGTGAAGCGATTCTTGAAAGAAGCTATAGTAAAAGTGAAGAATAATATATCTATGAAAGTAATAAACCAAGAAGAATTTCAATCCATAGTAGAAGAAATTTTCTCAGAATCACTTTTTACTTTAGAATGAAATGTGATTAAAAGAATTACTCGTTCTTGTTAAACACCAAGCTCTTTACAGTCACGGGAAAAGCTTGACCTGAATAAAGGGGGGCACCAATGTCAATCCAATCTCCCTCATCTAAAAACAATTCATCCATACAAATGAGATTATTCTGAATTGTTGTTTCACGACGTAGCGAGATTCCAACCGATCCTCCCATGTCTGGTTCGAAGATTAGAATAATCATCTTGTTATTTGCAATAGAATTTGGGAGTGCTTTCTCAATTGCTTTAGCGAATTCTAGTAGGTAATGTGCAGATCTATGAATTGGATCCTTGAAATATAGGGCGACTAACTCTTCACCCTCTGGCATGTCATGTTTCTTGAAAGCTAGATTCACTTCTTCTTTCAGTTTCTTCGGGCTAAATTCATCTTTTCTTACATTGATAGGGATGACAGGTATATTTTCTAGAGGGAACTCTATACTTTTATCAAAGTAGCATGTAGATCCTGAAACCGAAAGAGAAAATGCTCCGGCACCGATAACTGTTGCCCGAATCTTGTTTTCAGGTTCTATGATCGGTAAATCAAATTCTTTCATCAAAATTTTGATTTCCTCTGCGAGATACTTTCCAATGTCATCATAGACATTGTCATTACCATAGATCATTTCCGCGACTCCACCCGAGAAGGAATACCTATCAATAGGAATGGAAAAATCTAAATCATCTGTCATCATTAATTTCTTGGCAATTTCACTTTTTGCTGGACCTCTCATTACTTCAATCAGAGCTTTTGCGTACTCACGTGAGATTGTTCTAACCTCCTCCACAGGAATGATATCTCCTAACTTATATTTCATGTTTAATTCTTGCATAAGGAATTCACTGGGCTCATCTATCCTCCAAATCATGTGGTTTTTATCAATTCCCAACAACCGTCCACCCACGTTGATACATGAAGTACTGTGAACATGTCCTTTCGAAGCTATAGCTATGTTACTAGTCCCACCACCAACATCTATGTTCATTATTGTTTGTTGATTTTTATTGGAAAGTTCAACAACACCACTTCCCATAGCTCCCAGAAGAGATTCGAAATTTGGTCCTGCTGCAGCACTGACAAATTTTCCAGACTCAGAAGATAGTCGTCTCACAATCTCAGCAGCATTCTGTTTCTTAGCCGTCTCACCAGTAACTATTACTGCTCCTGTATCTACCATCTCTGTTTCTATTCCAGCTTTCTTATATTCTTCTTCGCAGAATTTTACTACTGCATCAATGTCGATAGTATAACGATCAAGTAGTGGAGTATCGATTATTGTACCTTCATAAATAATTTCTCGATTATGAAGAAAGAATCTATGTGACAAATTTAGGAAACTTCTCTCACGCCTTAGAGTTAGGCGTGAAAAAACAAGATGAGAGGTAGAGGATCCTATATCTATTCCTACACTTAACACAATCAAGTACTCTCCTATATCATCAAATTTAGTTAACTTAGCTAAGATACTACTTGCTGTTCCTACCTCTTCCTCTGACTCAATATCCTTTTCAACAGCAAGCGAAACTTTTGTGCCACCAATAATCCTAATTTCCATCTCTTTCTCATGATGTTTAGGTAGTTCTATTTTTTCAGATGAGTTTAGTAATTGTTCCTTCATATCTTCAGGAATTTCAAAATGATGTTCGCACACTGTACAAAAGTAACTGATCTTAACCGATGGGTCGCTACCTGGCATTACTGGCCCCTCTTCATTCGGACGACGAATTTTATTCTCCATCTGCAGTTTTACTCCCTCTAAAATAACATTGAATATTTGCGATACTGCTTCACACAACCCATTAAATTCTTCTCCAGGTTGAAGAACAGAACTTAAAGCTGGCTTGAATTCAGAGATTAGCCGATTAAGTCGAGAAAGACCAGTGATATCTTCCTTTTCATGTTGCTGTAATAATTTATCATAATGCTGAGCAAAAGTATCCATCATTTTCTCTGAATCTTCGTTGTAGTACTTATCAAAGAATGCATTAACACTACCAACAATAGCCCATTTTGTGTTTGCAATATTGAACTTAACATTTTTCTCTTTATTCGAATCCAGAGGCATAATAAGCATTTTTGAAATCTAATATAAATACATTTTTATATTCTAAAAATACAATAATGTATTGTTGGTCTGTAATGACACGTAGAACATTAATAGAAAGAGCTCAAGCAATATTTCAAATAATAGAAAAAGTAGATGAACCTTTTCCAAAATCTAAGTTACAAGAAGTTGGATTAAACCCTATTACGGCTGAAAAATGGTTGGAGTTAATTACATTTATACAAAGGCAACCTAGAATTAGATTGATAAAAACAAAGAACACTACAATAGTTGACCGAACAGAAAAAGGGTATCACACAATGAGTCGAGATATATTTACAGATTCAACCAGGAGTTACAAAGAACGATATCTTGCTTTGCAAGATTATCTTAGTGCCCTTATAACTTCAGAAAGACTAAAAGAATAAAGAAGAGTACTTTAGATTCCTCTCCTTTTTTTCCTGTACAATGCTATTGGAATGATTGCTACAAGAGTCACCAATAAATAGAAATTAGTTGAATCAGTAGGTATAGGCTCTTCTGTGTATTCCTCAGGATATAGAATATAGTATAGCAAATCTTCAATTTCTTCTAATGCAGTTTGGGTAGCATTAATAGCATCTAGATAATCCATATCACCATATTGTATTATTGAATTTTCTATCGTATTACTAATCTTAGAAATTAATCCTACAACTTCAATTGGTGAGTCATTGTCTATAAAGAATTGATATGCATCTTCGAATTCTTGTATTGCAATATTATAATAAAATGAATAATGTGCTCTTGCTATTCCATCTTTGTTGAAAGTACTGAAGCTCTCTTCACTGAACGAGAAATAATTCATAACATCTTGAAAGAATGAAGATCCCCAGCCATAAGAACTGCTATGAGGGTGAGGTAAACCTAAACTGTGACCTAGTTCATGAATCATAACAGCTGAGTATCCTCTCCGAGGTTGAGTAGGGTCGGCGTCTTTGAAAATACTATTTTGATTACCTAGAAGTATCTCCCATCCCATGCCCCCTAATCCTGCAAATGAGACTCCATTATATCTGAATCCAATCTCATTAGTCAAGAAGAAGTAGCAGGGAAGAACAGTATCAGCTGCATCAAAATCAAAATGGTTGACCAAGTCATTACTCAATGTATAAAAGAGTCCTTCCATCACTTCAATATGCATACCATCAATATCTTCGTGAATATAGGATGCTATTTCACCATAAAGTTCAGGATAATCAGTCAGCATTACATACTCAACTTCGACATTCCATTTAATCCAAGGTAAATCTTTTTCCAGCTGTTTTAACATTCTACTTTCTGATATAACCCACTCTATTTCATCAGCTGTAAAACCATTGTTGGTCAAGTTATCGAAGACTTTTACTTGAAGAGAATATGATTCTCCTATCTGATCATCTGAATAATAAGCTGAAAAAATATTTCCAAGATACGAATATAACCAGTCAGAAATGTAAGTTGTCAATATCGCTTGACCTGCAGATGTTTGAGGATTATGCATTTGTATAAGACTATCAATATCTGGATAATCATAATAACTAAATGATCCAGGATAAAAAGATGTCCAAACAGTTAATAACCAATCAAAATACCAAGATTGTGAAGATAAATCTAAGTAACAAAAACGGTTGTTTCCGCCCCATCCAAGAGTTGGTCTAGAGGGAATCTCATCGTATCCACTATACCAATGAGAGATAGTTTCATTAGTGTCAAATGAAGTCTTCTCTACATTGTACCAATGTTCTAGTGAATGGTCGGGTGTGTCAAATGAAGAGAAATTTAGCAGATAGAGTGTGTATCCTGTCATCTCAAGATTTGGTTCATGAATGAAGGTTGAAATGAAGCTTTCTACATCTGATGCGTCTGCAACTAACCCGTCTTCAGGAATAAAGATATCAGACCTCTCACCAGAAATCATATCTTCTTCTAGTCTAGTAATATTAAGAGAGTAACCTACACCAGTACCGTTGATACCTATTGACTGAATGTAATTCTTCAATCCATTAAAGTACAAATCTTCCATATGTTTGAAATCATAGTTGAAATTTAGTTGTGTTGTACCGTAGTTTACATCCCATTTAGTGAAATATGCAGGGAGTAAACTCTCAATTGTTTCATCATCAATAATTTCTTCATCAAATCCTAGATACCTTACATATACAGTTAGATTTGTATCGAAATTCTCAGGAAAACTGGATAAGTTGATTTTATCTTCTTGAGATATATCTGATTCTCCGACTATAATAAAAGAAGAGAAGAGAAGTAAAATCATTGGAAAGAAAATCAGCTTCTTTTTCATACAATAATCATCGAAGGAACGTATTTTAATTTAACTCATCAACAATTACAGATTAACTTAAATCTTAAACGTGCTAACTTGATATTTCAAACCAATAATTTTCATGACATCAACTGCATCTTCTATTGTATTTGCAGACAATTCAAGTGATTCTACAATTTGATCGAGAAACAAAATTTCAACAGTATTTAGTTTATCAGTTTTTTTCATAATCGTTGTCAAACCTTTGTGACTGTTTAGATCTAGAGCGTTTTCTAACTGATGTACATCATTGAAAATAGGATGAGATGCAAAAGGTTGAATACAAACAACTTCTAATGCTTCAACAGCTTTTTCAATAAGTTGCAAAAGTAAATCAGTTTCGTTGTTAAGATACTTTACAAATTCATCTGAAAGCTTATTTCGGGGAATAAGCAATAATTTGCGATATGAGCGAAGTAAAAATCCAATTGAAGAATCTAGAATTTCGGTGATTTTGTAAAAATGGTAGTCATCAGGAGCTGGGCGAACATTCCCGTAAAGTGCTCGAGTTACTTTCAAAACAAGCCTATCTGCATCACGCTCCAGTTCTTTAGCTTCCAGCAAAAGCTCATCACATGATTCTTTCATCTCCCCTTTAACATAAGCGTCAAAAGCTTCTTTCAACTTACTAAAGGCATCTCGAACTTTTCTCCCATGTTTAAGTGAAATACTCGCTTGAATCCAACCAGGACGTGTTTCAGTTGCTAGTAAAAGAAATGAAAAGGCAATTAAACCTAAAACTATTGCTATAACGAGGAATGGAAATTTTAGCATATTGTCAATGTTATTATTAGCTGTATCCCCCCATAAGTTAAGAGAAGACGCAGAAAAAACTAAACCTATTGCAATTAAAGGTCCTGTAAAATAACCAGAATCAAGTGATGCTCTATAGAC
>JAGXNV010000101.1 GCA_019894795.1 Candidatus Heimdallarchaeota archaeon
ATGCAGCATTCTGAACTATATTTCAATAGGTCTGCATTGTAGAGATTCTGTTTAGCCAGTGAGATTTTCTTCAAGAAGGAATCATGATTTTTATCCATTCCCCAGAATCTAAGAATTCGAGAGATATCCTTAACTTGAATCTCTTTGCCATTCATGGTTAAAGTGTATTCCAGAATTGCAAGAAAATAAGCAAGAATATCCTCATTCTGAAAACTAGAATCACGTTGGTGAATTTCTAGTAACAGAGTGTAAATATTTTGAAAGTGTAGAACAGAGTCAGTGAAAACTTTTTCAGAAATATTTTTGTGAAGAAGCTTAGATATTATCTCCAGAAAATGAAAGAAATGGGTGTGATTTTGTTGCCAGTCAAATTTTTCTAGTTTTCCGTTAATTAGAAACTTAGGAATAGTAACCTGTTCGTTGGAACTTTCTAATGGTTTGAAGTCTAGTTTCTTAATGACAGTGGTCATTTTCCTCAATAATATATAATGAAATTGCTTTAAATACCCAATAATTTTTTTGTGAAAATATTATGACATTTTCATTATAAACAATATAAAGATGTTATTGGTTTTAAATATGATAATAGTATTGACTCTATGCTTGTTGTTGACATATGACATGCTCAAATTGAAAAAGGTGAACTGTAACTCATCATTGTCCTGATGATGGTAGTGTAGGAGGATCTGTGACTGCTCCATTCAGTTGTTAACAAAAACTACTGATGAAATTAGTTGATAAACTAGTAAGTCAGATATACTCAAAAGAATTTCTTTGAGGAATAGCGCTTAGCTATATTATAGAGGGGAATTACTCCCTCCCTAAATAGTCTACACCCGATTTTGGAGTCACTAAAGTTGTCTTTAGTAAACGATAAGCTTCCACTAGCTTACCAATGAAATAATCCTCAAAATGATTAATATACTGAATAAAAAAGAACTGCATTGTAATTGCATAACATGAAATATCTCTTCTAACAAATTTAGCAGATTCTTAAATAAATAGAAAAGACTAATTAGATTGGATTCTTATATGTAAATCTGGAATTGTTTATGAAAATGGAAAATAGTAAAGAAAAGAAAGACAAACATTTCTCTCTAGTAATTCACAAAATTGCTAGATTGTTTGAACCTCCAAAAACTATTCTTGAACCTTACATAATAAAAGGTCAAGTTGTCGCTGATCTAGGTTGTGGACCAGGATATTATTCGTTACACTTTGCGAAAATCCTTGGTCCGGAAGGGAAAGTATATTCAGTAGATTCTGATGAAAGATGTATCAAAGCGTTGGAAAAAAAAGCTAGAAAGAAAGGATACACAAACATTGAAGCACATGCAACCTGTGCATCTGATTTAAGTTTCATAGATGAAGCTAGTATAGATTTCATCTTTTCAAATGGTCTTTTGTGTTCAATCGCACCAAAACAACGTGAAACTGCGGTAAACGAAATGAAACGTATCCTCAAACCTAATGGCTTAGCATTTCTGAGCGCTGCTAGAGGTTCCTATAGTTACATGATTATGGAGGAATGGGAAAAAATTCTTGCTGGATTCAAAGTTATTCGAAGAGAGGACAAAAGCTCAGAGTTTATAGCAGAAGTATCAAAACAGTAATGACGATTTATTAATTGAAAAACACTCCATTAATAGCTATTACTAATGAATAAAAGAAAAAAAAAGGTTTTGAGAGAAGGGTTAATCCTTCAATCTTGGATCTAATGCATCTCTTAAAGAATCACCGAGTAGGTTGAACCCTAAAACCGTAAAGAATATGAATAGGGCAGGGAACATTGGCATCCATGGGTAATCTAACAAGTTGTTTTGCCATTTGTTAAGATCATCACCCCATGAAATTGCGTTAGGATCTCCGAACCCGAAGAAGGCTAAAGCTGCGAATGTGAAGATTACATTAGCTATACCCAGTGTGATAATAATAATCAGTGGGGCTAATGAGTTAGGCAGTATGTGCTTAAAGATAATCCTCATATCCGACGCACCTAACGCGCGTTCCGCTTCTACGAAATCTTGTTCTTTTAGAGAGAAGAAATTTGACCTGATAATCAATGCCGTTCCTCCCCACCCTATAAGTGCGAAGAATATTATTACAACGGCGTATTTTCCACCCGGTATCTGCACATCTTCAAACAATACAATGATAAAGATCATCAAGATAAATCCAGGCATTGAGTATAGTACTTCTACTACTCTTTGCAAGATGTTATCTATAATACCCCCATAGAAACCTGCGATTGAACCTAGAACCGTACCTATAATTACTGTGGTCATCTGTCCGATGAAACCCAGTGCTAGAGATACTGATGCTCCAAAGAATACTCTGGAAAGCATGTCTTGCCCTAGACGATCAGTTCCAAATGGGTGTGCCCATGAAGGGGGTAAAGTTGATTGATCTGCAAATTGATATCTTGGATGTTGGAAAAGCACAATAGGATTGGTCTGATCCATTCCAGGAATCCACAATTCTATATACAGATTGTTTAGACTTGCAGGATTGTTGGGGTCTCCAAGGAGTAAATTAGCATTAGTCAACCAATTATCAAGCATGAGTAATATCCAAGACACTAAGGCCATTAATATAAGGAATATAACAATGTACATTCCTAACATACCCATTTTGTCCTTCTTGATACGACGCCATACGATTGCCGTTTGGTTGGCTCCTTTCATTGCCTCAATTTCTCTTAACGCTTTCTCGTCAAGAATAAATTCGTCTTTTTCTACTTTTTCGTCTACAGTTGCCATTTTTATCCCTCTAGTATTTAATCCTTGGATCGATAAACACGTACGTGATATCCGTCAGAAGACGCGCTATTAAGAACAACAGTGGGAAGATTGTGTTCGTTGCCATCATTAATGGATAATCACGAAAGAGTGCACCCTCTAAGAATATTGTTCCTAGACCTGGCCATCCAAATACTGATTCAACCATAACACTTCCACTTAGCAATCCTGGTAATGAGCTACCAATGATTGTCACTATTGGCAGAAGTCCGTTTCTGAAGGCGTGCTTATAGATTACTGCACGATTATCTAATCCTTTAGCCTTTGCAGTTGTTACATAATCTTGCCTCAAAATTTCTAGCAATTGTGATCTTACTAACCTGGCCATAAACACTAGTCCTCCTAAAGTCAACGCCAGCGTTGGCAGTATCAGATACTTATAGAAACTTGGATTAAGAAATAGTGGTGTCTTGAATGCATCTTTGTTCGCTACTCCAGTAAAGTTGAATAACGAGTAGGATAGCAACATGAGTAGTTTTGCTAGCCAGAAAAGAGGCATAGAATATCCAAGTAACATAGCGATAGTTAGCGATCGATCCCAAATTGAGTTTTGTCTGGTTGCTGAAACAACACCAATTGCTGTAGCTAGCAATAATGAGAAAATGAACGATAAAACATTTAGCGTAATTGTATACACCGCACGTTCTCTTATCAACTGAGAGATAGGTATACCCTGCCCCGCTTGCGTGTTGTACCAAGAATTTCCTAGATCAAAATGCAATAAATCATTTACGAAATCAATATATCTTTCAAACCATGGAACTGTGTACATTTCATTGTTTAACAGACCCATTTGTATTGCTTCGTTGTTATACGCCGTATTGTAACACTCTGGTGACTCACATTTTAATAACCCCAGCCTGACGATAACGGGATCTCCTGGACTGACATTAATTAATGTAAAGTTCATCAAAGTGATACCTAGCATAACAGGAACGATATAAATGACTCGTCTTAATATATATCCTCTTAAAGACATAATATATACTCCGATAATTATATTTCTCGAAATCTATTATTTTTTAATTGATTAAACTCGTCTTGGATACATTTATTAATCTCACGGTCGACCATTTTTGCTTTTTTTGTCCTTTTAAATACTAAACCTAAAAAATTAGGTCTAACTTTTTCTTTTTTTTCTCTACTCTATCGGAGAATGCCACCTAATCTTATTTAAACCAAGATGATTCCGGAAGAAAGAAGGTTGATTCTCCGCCCTCTTAATGCATTGTAACAGATTCTACTGAGGTCAAAATTATTGCTTAAGAAAACTATCTAAATACCTTCTTCTATCATCTCTTCCATCTTCATGTCAAAGGCTATTTTACCGTCATGCATGTGAAGCGTTCTGTTAGCTCTTTTCGCAGCTGAAAGATCATGAGTTACTAACAAAATAGATGTTCCTCTCTCTTTGTTTAATGAATCAAAAAGGTCTAGGACTGCTCTCCCTGTCTTTGTATCTAAGTTACCTGTTGGTTCATCAGCTAGTAGTAAGATGGGGTTATTTACTAGAGCTCTCATAATCGATACTCTTTGTCTTTCTCCAGAACTTAGTTCTTCTGGAAATTTGTCCCGTAAATAGTCTAAATTGAAATCTTGTATCAAACTATCTACTGTCTGCTTTCTTTGTTCATATGGAACTGAATCGAATATTAGTGGCAATTCTATATTTTCGAAAGCTGTTAACCCTTCTATTAGATTGAAGAACTGAAATACAAAGCCCAGATTTTTTCTTCTGAAATTTGTAAGCTCATCCCTTGTGAAATGGCTTAAATCTGTACCATTTATTATAATTCTTCCTTGTGTTGGTACTTCTAATGTCCCAATAAGATTTAACAGTGTAGTTTTTCCGCTTCCAGAAGGACCGACAATTGAAGAAAATTCTCCTCTCTCAAAACTAAAAGATACTCCATCGACCGCTTTTACCTCGCTACTTCCTACAGTAAAGGTTTTTGAAAGGTTTTCACAGACTACGATTTCTTGCTTCATCTACATGATATCACAAAATAAGCACTAATAAAGTTGTTCAAAGAATTATTTTTCATCAATTGTTGTTTCTAGTTTATTGAAGGTTTAAGGAAAGTTATTTCTCCCGTAGGCTCAAAATATATTAATCTCCCCTCAATTACTTGGTTGGCTTGTTTTGCTGAAAAAGTGTATATATTGACTGGAACATAAATGATGTGAGCAATTATCGTTTCTAGAATTGATTTAATTCTTGCTTTTTCTTTGAGAATTGTCTCTATTTCTTGAGTATCTATTGCTATTTTGATTATATTGATGATTGATTCACTGAAGTAATAAAGTAGTTTTTCGTTCAATTCTGAACTCCCTTCAAGAGAGAAAATATCTATCCATTTTTCAAGTACATCTTCTTGTTTCTTTGTATCCTTAATAGTCTCTTGAATTCTCTTCTTCTTTGTTTGGAATTTTCTTAATTCGTTGATCAGTTCCTCTTTTTGCTCTCTTGTAGCCTTTTTGCCTCTTTTTTCATCAATCTGTAGTCTTTTTGTTCTGGCATCTATCTGTTTTTGTATTTGCTTCAGTTTGATGAAACTAACTTGTGCATCTCTTCCTTTTGTGGTATATTCTTTTTGCTTTTCTTTTAATTGTGGTCTAACTTCATCTATGACCTTTTCATAATCATCGTTTTTCCAAATTTGTTTATTATTTTCTATTGAATCTTTGAGTTCAAGGAGATATTTAATGAGTTCAATCTGATAGTTATTGATTGTACCCATCTTATTTTTATAATCTGTAATAAATTCATAAATTACTGAATGGTCAAGTTCCACTAATTTTGCTTTCTTGAATTCTTCTTTACTCAATCTATCTTTTGAACCTCTATTCAAGAGTTTCACCAAACTCATCTGAATTTTGTTTATTGCTTGGATGAGGTTTTCTCTTTCTTTTACCTCTAATTCTTGGAATTCCTTCTTTCCTACAGCTAACATCTTCAATTGTTTTTTATCTCCCGATAGAAAAGTTGGTAACAATATACCTTCTAAATCGATAGGAATTACTGCGTTGAAACTATTCTCGAGTTTACATAAAGCAAAAGGATAGCTTAATGTTTCTTGTTCTGTTATCTTTATAGATTCTAATGAGTGTAATCTTCCTTTAATTCTTTTAATTATATCCTCTTCCCCAATTTCTTTGCACGAATAATAGAAATCATTTACAGAAATACTAGTTTCAGTGAATAGTTCTAAGAGAGCTTCCTCAATTTCTATTATATCCTCTCTCCTTTTCATCTTTGATTTTTCACTGGATTCTTTTTGAACTACATCTATATGTGTGTCAAGATCAGTTGCTTCTTGTTCAACCTGATCTATTTCCAATTCACTTTCACTTTGAATTGTTTCTGTTTCAATCCGATCCACCTTCTCCTCTTGTATCACTTCAGGTTTGTCTTCGCCTTCACTTTCAGCCTTTCGATCTGGAGTTTTATCGACAATCTCTTCAATCTTTTTTGATAATGATAGAAACTCAGAAAATGTTTGAGTATCGTCCTTAGGCTTTTCACTCATTTACTGTAACCAATTTATAATCGATTTTTCGATTATTTAAACTGCTCGAAATCTTCGATAAACCAAAAATAACTTTTCATTGACGGGATAGTGGACGCTGTGAGTCGTCATTGTTGTTTGACTGTCTAGAGTAATCACAGCAGATATGACAACAACTAAACAGATTTACTAATAAATCAAACTCATATCACGTAGGTATTGCGGAATTATAAAAGATAATCCACCAATTTTTATCTAGGTGAGTCCTATTTCCAAGAAGAAATGTCCTATTTGTTATTCTATATTACCTAACGAAGTTGTCTTTTGTCCCGTTTGTGGTACCGAATTACAAACTATTGTAGATGAGGTTCCTATCGAACCTGAATCACCTTTTGATGATGGATCCTCGTATTCACCAACTAGACCTATGTATGGTGATGAACCTCTCGAAACTTCAAACCTCAATGTTCATAACAATTCAGAAGGAAATCAATTTGCTTGGAAAGTTTCAGATTCTGTTTTTCCTATTAAAATGAAAAACAATACAAATTATGCGCAAATTTTCAACCCTCCTAAAATTAATTTGAATTTTGTTAAGAAACTAAATTTGCTAGAAATACTAATATTCTCAATTTTAGGTCTTTCATCTGCCCTCCTACTAGTTTTTCAAATAGGTCTTTCAGGAATATTAATATCAGCTTCCCTTACACCTTCTTGGGTTTTCATTCTTATTCTTATCATATCGCTTATTCCTTCATCTTTGCTGTCGTATTTACTAAATCAGAAAATATCTAAAACCTTAGCTAAACAAAAAGCTGAAGAATTAAAATTGCCTCGAAAACAAATAATTTCATTCCTACTTGTGCAAGGGACTCATCTCTTATCCATCGGATTAGTTATTGCTGTTTTGTTATCTTCGTTACTACCTTTAAGAAACTCACTAAACCCCTTAACATTAAATTACCTCCTCATTATTTTGATAACAATTATTTTAGCTTCTCTATCTCCTCCATTCAGAATTGCTAAAATATTTGCGTCAGTAAGAGAATCCGGAATCACACAAAATTTCCAAGATTCTTTCCAATTCCCTAAAATTTGTTTGAAAAGATATGTGTTGATAAGTGTTTTCTCCTATTTAATCCCTGCCTCTTTTATAGTTCTAGGCTATCAATTCATTACCAATCTTTTATCACCACTATTTATCCCTGATTATGGACTCACTGTAACAACCTGGGATATAGTTCTTAGCATTGTGATATGGTTAGTTGTTGCACTATCCCTCATCTTTTCTATTATTGAAGACGTAAGAACTACTTCATTTTACGAGGGTTTAATGCGAAATTTTGTAGATCCACCAACTCTTAAGTGGATAAATCAAGGACAATCTGATTCTGTTCATGGAAAGACTCGAGGCTTTGCTTCGTTCAATACAGATTCTATCATGCCTTTTAGCACTAAAGAAAATCTGTGTTCAACTTGTTCAGAACCTCTTGTTGATGGAGCAGAATTCTGTACGCATTGTGGGAAAAAAATTGCGGGATAGAAAAGAAATTATTATAATTTCTGAACTATTTGTTTGAGAATAGTTTGCATAGTGTTCATTTTATCTTCAAGTTTATCTATTCTATCAACAAGTTTGTTAAACGCCTCAGATGAAACAGTTCCTTGACTCTCAGTAGCTTCTACAACCTTCGTAGATTCCATCACTTCCTTGATATCTATGATGCCATCTATATCTTTAGGTGGAGTAGCATTTTGAATATTGTTGGCTAATAATAATCTATATGCTAGAAAATCAAATGTCTCTTGTATATTTTGACCAGTCAAAGCGCTAGTCTCACAGTAGAAAAATCTAATCCCTGTTTCGATTTCCAAGCGATTGCAGAATTCTAGGGACATATCGCGTGATACTCTCCTACTTTCTTCAAGATCTACTTTATTCGCAACTACAAAATAAGATAAAATACCATTATCTGAACCTTCAATAGCTTCATTAATCCAACTTGTAAGATTGGTCATTGATTTAGGATCTTGACAATCAAAAACCATAATAGCAGCGGTTGCACCTTTGTAGAATGTCTTTCTAACAGCTTGATAACTATCCTGTCCAGCTAAATCCCAGATTTGATATGTAATTTGATCTTCATCTATTTCCATTTTTTTTGTTGCGAAATCAGCGCCAATGGTTTTGAGATAATCCCCTTGGAATCCCTTTCCCATATATCTTTCTCTGATAGATGTTTTACCTACAGCTCCATCACCAGCTAAAATGACTTTAAAGTTCCATTTTCTCATGATGATTCCTCTTTAACTACCCTTGTAATTTGCTAATTCTTCTTCTAATTCCTCGATCCGAGCTTGACTTTCTAGAAGTTTCTTCTGAAATGTTACTCCAACTTCGGTCTGAGTTTTTTCAAAACTTTTCTTTGCTTCTTCCAGCTCTTTTCTCATCTTATCTCTTTCTTCCTTAGCTTTTTTAATCTCCTCACTTTCTTTTGCTTCTTGAACAGCTCTTGCCATTAGTTCATCCACACTACCTGAAGAGACATCGTACTTAGATGAAACAAGCATTTTTAGACTTTGTAATTCTTCTGCGCTAACTATTGGTCTGTTAGACATCATATCGTTTACTTTTTCGTCTAAAGCTTTCTTTTCGACTATTAAATCAGCGACTTGTGCTTTCAATTTCCGATTTTCATCGGATAATTCAGCAGAGTTGCTCAATTCAATATCAAGTGATCGTCGGAGATTCACAAGATTATCAGAACCTTCCCCAAATTTGTTAACATATTTAACAATCATCATCAAATATTCTTTAATAATAGGATGTAAGAGATCCCAATATTCAATTAACTCTCTTTCAACATCTTTTAACCTCGCATCTTTAGTGTCTGGAGGTAATTTCACATACACAGGAATGTCTACATTGAATGACGGTAAATAGTCAGGAATATAATTGAAAATAGTTTCTCCTTTATGCTTTCTTGGTTTTGCCATAGAATAACCCATGTTAGTATGAATCTTAGTTAAAATAAATATTGCGAAACTGCTAGACTGGAGTTTTCGACTTTTCAGTCTTATCCATTACTTTGCTTTCCTGTTGAATTAGAATTTTATCTAAATCCAGAAAACCTCTTAATATCTTTCTATCAAACAATATGTCGCCTAACTGGCAATACATGTCAATTAGTTTGTTGATAGTTTTTTCACTCAAACCTTTGTCTGTAAATTTGCCTCTCAAAAAATTCTTTACAGATTTTTGTTTATTCCTCTTTTTTCTAGAGTGCAACTTAAATTTAGTACGAAAAATAATTCCATAATAGAGCGTAATTAATGGATTGAATATCTTAGAAATACCCATTCTTGCACACCAGAATTAACTGTTTAGTCTTCTTGTTTCTTTAACATAGACGCAAATCTGTCTAAATTCGCTGAATATTCACAAATGATCTTTTCAGCTGTTTGCTTGGTGATACCTTCAGCTAATAGTTTCTTGTAGATTGTTACAATGGCATCCGCAAAACTATCGGCTACATCAATATTATAAATTGCATTTAAGAATTGTTCAACAAGAACACCAACTTCCTCTGAGAGAGCTTTTACAATTTCCTTTGTCTGGGAAAAATCTTTGATAGATTCTTTTTGTTTCTCTCCTTTTATGTCATTAATATTCTTCTTACCTTTCTTGTTAGCATAGTTACTGTTAGCCACCAAATCACCACGTTTCATGCTATTCTCCGTTATCGA
>JAGXNV010000102.1 GCA_019894795.1 Candidatus Heimdallarchaeota archaeon
TGCTTCATCTAATGCTCTATAGTACTTTGCTGCTTGTTCAGGATCTTCACTCTTTGCTTTTCGTATCCATAGTTTCCATAATGGTTTAAGCGAAGTGATGAAGAATGGACGAAGTATTGGTATGAGATATCTAGTAAATGGTGGCATATCAAATCTGTCAAATGCTCCAATGAAAACTGATAGGAAAGGGTTAATTTTTTTCTTAGCTAAAGCTTCTCCAACAGATAACACTCCATAAGATGATGCTAGAACAACAACTTTGTTCTGATCTAATTCTAGTATCTCAAATATATTCTTGAAATCTTCTGACATTCGATCAAGGTCGAATTTAGCTTCAGGAGTTAGCTTACAAGATTTTTTTTCACGCGTTTCTAGATAAATAATATCAAAATCATTCATGGCTTCTAATAACACTTCATCCCAACTAGGAACAACTGTAGCCCAACCTGGAACTAGAACCAAAGTATATCCGTTTCTTTTGCTTTTTTCAGCTTTTGAAATCAATACTCTGAGTTCAGATCCATCAGAGACTTTGAGATATTTTTCTTCAGCAACCTCCTCATATTTTGCTTCCATGAATTTCTGAATCATCTTTTCAATGGATTGGACCATAAGATAAATAGAAAATTTTATCTTAAATTGTTTTCGTAATTAAACTGTAATATAAAAAAAGAAGAAAAAGAATTAACCTTTCTGCGAAAAACCTTGTACCTCTAATTGTATGAGTTTTCTCAACTCATCAATTGCACCAAATAGATGTCCTACAGCAAATACCCATGATCCTATGGTTACATACAGTAGTATTTTTTCTGCTGGATGATAACTAAATATATTTTGCAGAGTTGTTATTATTATATCTGGATTATACTGCAACTGTAGTACTAAGGGTATAAATAGACAGCTTGCTGCAATATGGAGAACCATCATAACTTGATGACCTCTTAGATTTTTACCAGATAAAGCTTGACCGAATCTGAAAACACCTTGTGCTAGTATAAGTGCACCTATCAACCTTAACCATTGCACGAATGATTCAGCTAATTCAGGTTCTACATAATCTACTATCGCAGGAAGGGTAGCAATTGGATATAATAGTAAGAAGAAACCACCTGTTATCGCAAGAATTCCCATAAAGATGTAACTCGCTTGACTATCAAGTAATCCTTTCCTTTTTGCTTTCTTTTCAGCTCTTCTCTCAACTTTTGCCAACTCTAGATCTGCTTTTTCTGCTTTTATACCTAGAGTTCCCTTCTGTTCTGCCATCTTTTTCAAATCTTCAGGGAGGAAACCATTCATTGAAAGTTGGATAAATAATAGCGATATGCCTACGAATCCAAATACTATTCCTGATGCTGTGCCAGTAAAGAACTCTCCTACTACCTGCCCTGCTGTGTTTTCACCCCCAAATGAGAATGCCATAGTAAGCAGATTTCCGAAGATAATCACTGACGTTATAATTATAACTGATTTATAGTACCACGGAAATAGTTCTTCAGTAATGTAGAACTTTGGTGTTCCTCTTCTTCTATACTCTTTAGCTATCTCTCTAGGTGATCCCATTAGTGCGATAGCTTCTCTAACCTGCATAGATGTAATAGTGCCACCTTGAGCCAATTCTTCTGCTTTATCCCAGATATGACTCTCTAATTCTTCAAGAACATCTTTCTGTTCTTCTACATTGGTCTTTATCCAAATTGGTAATTTTTTTATTACCTCATCTTTGAACTCTTTTATTAGAGTTTCTTGTTCCTTTATGTTACTCATTTTCATAACCTCATTTAGCCAATCCTTCAATATTTAATCCACAAATGTTGCAAAATCTATATTCTTCATCAGTAAAATCGATTTTATTTGCGCAGTTGGGACAAAAAATGAAGCGTTTCTCTGGCAATTTCACTTCAATTTCAATTAAAGAAGCAATTGCTTCCAATAACTTTGAGAAGAAGCCAGACATGTGATCGTAAAGTTTTCCTCCTTCCTCAGTTAATTTGTAATACTTTCTAGGACGCCCACCTGAATGCTTTTTCTCAGATGTTAAAAGTCCATCTCTTTCCAGTTTTCGTAATATTGGATATAGAGTACCTTCTTCGATCACTAACATTTTTTGGGTTTCTTCTTGAAGTTCCTTGAGAAGCTGATATCCATAAATCCCTTCTTCAGGATGCTTATGAATAATTGAAAGTGTAGATAGAGTTGATATTCCTCTCAATAATTCCGATTCAAAGCTCTCAACATATGATCGATACCGTTCTGTTCCAATCATTGCTTCAGGTCGAATTGTTTTTATGTTTCTGAACAAATTTTTACACCATCACATTGTTCTTTTTTAGTATTCGTGTTATACCTTCACACGCATACTATATCACGCATAGTATTACACATTTATAAACGTTTCCGAATGAGCTTAAAACAAACTTCATACGACAAAGATAATCGGACGAGAAAGTTCTTCATGCATGAAACGCATAAAAATGACTAGAAAAAGGAGAAAAGGTTTCTGTATAATAAACTAGGGATAGCACAATTCCCAATCGTGGTGGAAACTATGTATCATTTCCATAATCTCAGTGTACCCTTCCTCTGAAAAATAGTTCTGAACACAGCTTCTTTCATTGTTCTCAATAACATCAAAATGAATATGAGCACCATTTCCAACATAGAGAAATCTAGCAATCTCTTCTCCAATTTCAATCCAATCACCCACTTGTACACTAAACATCGATAGTAGTTGATCCTTATCTTCTACGTTCTGTGTCCAAGGTTCAAAATTATACCCGATTCTAATATCTTTGTTGAATCTTATCCAAATTCTTGCATAAAACCTATTCTCTACTCCTTCACCATTATCAGTCCATTCTATCTCTTCAACTTGACCAGGAGCTGCAGCAATAACTTTAGAATTATTTAAGAGAAAATAATCAATCCCTTCGTGTTTAAAACCCCAAGGGCAATTATCTGACGAGCTATAACCTTCATTGAAAGCATAAATATCCGAACGATTATCATATACAACATTCATGTAGTTTAGTTCCGATGCATCATATCTATTATCATTTGTGAAGAATAAATTATCCCATTGAAAATAAATGTAAACGCCACCTAAACCTCCAGCAAGGAGAAGGATGATTATTAGAGTAACCGTGAATTTTCTCATAATTACTTGTTTTTGTACATAGTTAAAAATTTTAAGGAAAAAGGTGAGAAAAGGAGAAGATTTTTACTAAAGTTTTTTCTCGAATCTTTCAGTTGTGGCTTTAAGTTCAAAACCTAGATTTAGATAAATTTCAAGCGTCGGTAAGAGATTACCAAAAAGAGCTACTTGGAGTTTCTTAACTCCCTTTTCTTTACAAATTTCAGCTATTTTTGATAGTAATATATTTTGATAGTTAGAATCTGTTGAATAGATGTAACCAAGTTGTTTTCTCTCTTCTTCTTGTGTATTTGCCATGTAAGTTCTGGCAACAATTTTTCCTTCGTCTCTCAGAACTAAATGAGCAATAACACTTTCATGAGTATCAATAAGTTCAAAATTTTGTTTTGCTTGTTCTTCAGTCATATTTAATTCTCGTACAAATATTTCAGTTAATTCTTCGAGATCTTTTTCTTTGTCGTAAGGTTTTACTTGTTCGTACCCTTCAATAATTTCAAGATCCTCAACTTTGATTTCCAATATTTTTCCAGCGTCACTAATCTTCTCAAAACCGTATTCTATAGCTTTTTTGGGAAAATCTCCCCAGGAATCAGTGATATTTGCAACGATAGTTTGCACTTCTTTTTCTGTTAAGACCTTGAAAATTTCATTCATTAACAAATCAAAGACTTCTTCATGGCCTGGTAAGCTTAAAGGGAATCTTATGCTTGCACTTTTTATTCCATCCTCGCCCATAGGTAAAATTTGCGAGGTTACAAAACTAACCATCTTACCTTCTTTAAAGCAATAGAGTCTTGTATCTGGATCGAAAGTATCTTGAGAATAAGCCTGTTTCAAACCTTCTACATCAGTTTGACCATAATAATTCCACTCTTTGGATACTTCTTTACCAATTTTGACTTGATCATCAATATATTCTTCCTTATATTTTTCAATTTCATAATCGGACATAGCCTAGCGGTTGTTAAGACTATTATAAATGTCACTACTTCTCGAATTTTTGTCCAAATCAAGCTTTTATATATGCAGACTATCCAGCTGAGAATAGGAGATATAAATGAGTCTCGATTTTTTTACTAATTTATGGAAAAAAAAGGATTTATCCGCTTGGTTAGTTGTAATCAGACTATTAGTTGGTATAGAATGGTTTATGGCTGGGTTGGGTAAGGTCCTTGAAACCGCACCTACTTTTCCAGAAGGAATGGCAGGAACGCTTGGTTTTTTTGCATCAGCTAATCCGAATACCTGGTATGTAAACTTGATTAACAATTCTTTCCTCCCAAATGCTGAGCTTTTTGGTTATTTGGTGATGTTAGGAGAATTAATCGTTGGTATAACTTTGATACTTGGTCTATTCACAAATTTCTCTGCAATAGCTAGCATATTCATGAATCTTAACTTCTTCTTTGCAGCAGCACATCTAAGTCCTTCAACATCCTCAATAAACTGGATGATGGCAGGACTAGGGTTTGTTTTGTTGCTAGGTTATGGATCAAAAACAGTAGGTCTTGATTCTCTAATCGGAAGTATAAACTATCCTCTCTACAGAATCTTTGTTGATTGGTTTGGTTTTGATAAATCCATGAAAGCGGTTAAATAGTTAAAATCAACTTGCAAGCTCTGCTTGCTTTCTTTTTTTCCAATAAAAATATCCTCTTCCAAAGTATTAAATATTCAGACTACAAGATTTGTTTACCCTAAGTTGGTGGTTAAATTGTCTAATGAAGAAAAAATCAGTTTTTTCAAGAAACAAATTGAATTAGAAAAGAAGATAGTACAAGCAGCAGAAGATTCTGTTGAAGACATGGAAAATAAAATCGTGAAAGAGCTTATTTTAGCTATTGCTTTGGATTCAAAAAAACATGCTAGTTTATTAGAAGTTCTAACAACAATGAATACATCTTTTGAACCTTATATTAATGAGAAATCTCTAGATAAAATTGCAGAGAACATCAAGAAACATATTGACCTTGAAGCTCAAGCTATTGAAACTTATAAGGAATTATTGACAAAATTAGAGTTAGAACAAGAAAAAATGATTGTACAAGTTATTTATCATGATGAGCTTAGACACCATGCTTTGCTGAAACGACTTTATGAGATTATTATAAAGAAAGAAGCAATCACTGAAGCTGATCTCTGGGATTATCTTAAAGATGATTACATCCCACAGTACTGATATTCCCAAGTTTTTATTAGTAAAAAAAAATTCTAACAGTTTGGTTGAAATGAAAATTCAGAAAGTAGGTACTAGAGGTTATCTTTTCTCATTTGACGAACCTTATTTGACTAATTTATATGTAATAAATGGAAATAAGCATCTTTTCATCTGCGACACGTTTCTAGGCCCAGATCCTATGAGAGAGATTATCAAATACTTAGAGAATGAAGGAATTAAAAATAAAGAGATTATCATTTTCAATACACATTATGACTATGATCATATTTGGGGTAATCAGATTTTTGAAAACTCAAAAATAATAGCTCAAGAATTATGTATAAGAGAATTAGAAAAAGTAGGAGAAGGTGATCTTAAGCAATTTGAGGCTCATAAGATGGGTGATGTTAAACTTGTTATACCAAATACTTCCTTCACTGAGAAACTGAGCTATCCTGAAGAAGGAATAGAATTCTATCATTCTCCAGGACATACGGCAGATTCTTCCTCTTGTTATGATTCAATTGATAACGTACTCATAGTAGGTGATAATCTGGAATCACCTTTTCCTTATATTAGAATATTAAATATTGATAAGTATACTAATAGCTTAAGAGAATATCTCTCAAGAGACGCAAAAATTATCATCTCAGGGCACGATGAATTAATGACAGATGATACTCTACTTAAATCAAATCTAGACTATCTAGAACATTTTGCTCCCCATAAAATCGATCGATCAAAATTCACCAAAAAGCATAGAGGTATACATTTTAGCAATGTTAAAACCATGGGAGAGTTGCTTAGGAATAAAGGAAAGAAAGAAGAAGCACTGGAATACTACCAAGAAGCAGCTATCATTCTTACTGAAGCTGAACCAACACCACATATTGATGAATTAAAGAAAGTCATCAAAAAGAGCATAGATGAGTTAACCACTTCAATCTAGCTTTCACTTATATTATTTTCAATCGGGAGGGGCAAACTTTTTTATGAACATAATCTATTATTTCTCTTAGTGAATAAGTTGAAAATCGAAAATTTACAACCAGAAGCGAATTTTGATGAATTAAAAGTAAGAGTTGTCTCTAAAGACGGTCCAAGAGAAGTTCAAAGTAGAGATAGAACATTGTATGTATGGGATGTACTTGTGGTAGATGAAACAGGTTCAACTGTTTTAACTCTCTGGGGTAGAGATGCTGCGGAAGAATACAAAATTGGTCAAGTTATTTCTATACAAAATGGCTGGTGCAAGATGTTTAGAGATAAGAAACAAATATCTCTGGGTAAAGTAGGTAAGATTTTTCCTGCAGATGATGATCCAAACATACCTACAAAAGTGCCTGAATAAAAATATTTACCACAATCCTTCTCTCATCTTTTTAACAGCTTTACTCTCTTTTATTGTATTTTCCCATTCGGGTAATATTTTTTCAACTATTCTTCTGATTTGTAGACGCTCAGCATCATCAACAAAATCGCAAGAAGGCTCATCAGGGATGAGAATATCAAGTTTCTTTACTAATGTCTTAAGCAGTTTTTCAACATCATCTGAGGTAATTTCATCACTTTGATCTTTAACGAGAACAAGCCCGAAACAGTTGGTGGTTTCTATGTACACTTCTCTAGTATTAGTAGTAAATTGTTTTGGTGCACCTATTTCAACTTCAATAAGGAAGTTCTGGATTGCAGTAATGAGTCCAGTGAAGAGAATAGCTTCATCAAGAGCATCCTTTTTCTCTACTGGGTCATAGTAGAAAATTGGAACTCCACCCGGTGTTAAGATGTAAAATGCTCTTATCATTAGAAACTCCAGACATAGCCCAATTTTAGCGCTTAAATAGTTATCGTCTTTATTATCTCTGTTTGGTTTGATTCAGAAAAGTTGTTAAATGACCATCACTTTAGAATCATTAAACAATATTAGGTGACATGAAATGGTTGATTGGTACATTTTCGCTGGAATAGGTGTTGTAGTGTTTATCTTAGCTGCCTGGTTATTATCCGGTATAAGAGTTATGCTCGAATATGAAAGATTAGTAATTTTCCGATTAGGAAAATATACACGAACTACAGGTCCGGGATTAGTCTATATAATTCCAATAATAGAAACTTCTAAGAAAGTAGATATGAGAATTATAACACAAGACATTCCTAGACAAGAATTAATGACAAGAGATAATATCCCTGTTCTTGCAAATACTGTGGTTTACTTTAAGGTTGAGAGACCTGAAGATGCAGTAATTAAAATTGAGAACTATGTTTATGCTGTTAGACAGTATACTCAAGCTGCTTTACGTGATACAATGGGAACACTTGAACTTGATCAAGTCCTAACTGAAAGAGACCAAATTGCGATAGATATCCAAAAGAGCGTTGATAGAGAAACAAATGAATGGGGTATAGATATCAAAGCAATTAAAATTCAAGAGATTGAACTTCCTGCTGAAATGAAAAGAGCTTTTGCAAAACAAGCTGAGGCTGAAAGAGGAAAACGTGCTGCTATTATTCAATCTGAAGGAGAATTAAAAGCATCTCAGAATCTCGCTGATGCTGCGAAGAATCTATCTAAAGAACGAGGAGCTCTACAATTAAGAACTCTGCAAACTATTAGAGATATTGCTCAAGATCCAAGTGAGAAAATAGTTATTTTTATGCCCACTGAAATTTCCGATTTAGCTGAAATAATAACTAAGAAAAAATAATCAGGTGAAAAGCATTTGAGTTTAAAAACCCACAAGAGGTATGTTCAAATTGCTTTCAATGGCACTGCCAGGCAAGTTAGAAGAATACTTCCTCAAATACCAAATGATTCAAGAATCATCATTGAAGCTGGAACACCTTACATAAAAAGAACAGGAATGGGAGGTGTTCAGTTAATAAGACGATATTGGAGAGGGTTGGTAGTTGCAGACATTAAAGTGACTGACGGAGCAGCTCTTGAAGTAATATTTTCAGCAGCTGCTGGAGCTAATGCCGCAACAGTCATGGGCTCGGCTCCAGTTGAAACTTTGGATTTCTTTATCCGATTCTGTTCTCAACATGGAATGTTATCTATGATTGATATGCTCGGAGTTGATAATCCTCTTCGCAAAATGCTTCCTATGAAGAACAAACCTGACGTTGTTGTTATTCACAAAGGAAGAGATGAAGAAACGAATAAGCATAACATCATCCGTTACAAAGATATAGCAAAGATTCGCTCGAAATATGATGCTATGATAGCTGTAGCAGGTGGATTAGAACATGAAAATGTAAGAAAGGCATATTTCAATGGAGCAGATATAGCTATCTTGAATGTTATTGGTGCTGATGATCCTAATGCAGGACTACATGAGAATGAGGATTTTAGACAAATTATTCCTTCAGTGTTATCTCAAGTAGGATACTAAAAGATTCCTTTCCTTTTTCCTTTTCTAATATGGGATAAAATGGCTTTTGTAATCTTATTTGGTTCAAACCCTAGGTTTTTCATATTCTTTATTAGTACATAGCCTATCATTCCAAAATCCATTAAAATTCGCTGATTCCCTATCTTGATGTGTATAGATAAACCTCGACTAAAGAGTGAGTTTGTCTGTCTATCATATATTGCTGTTACTATTGCTCTCAAGAAATCACTTTTACAAAGAGTACTGTAGTTTTATTTCTCTTATATTCTTTGTGCATTTCCTTTAATTACTATGCCGATTAGTTATTTTGGAGTGCACAATACTTTAAAAGATAATTTTCTACCGGATTTCATGAAGGCTTTCATTTCCGTAGATTTAGAAGGAATGCCCTATGTTGTTATTCCTGGGCATTTGAATTTGAAAGGTTCTCTTTATGGTGAAGCAAGGAAAATTACTACAGAAATAACTCTCATTGTTGCGAAAGAATTGCATAAGAATGGTTTTGATCAAATCATTATTGCAGACAGTCACGGTCCTATGGTTAATTTACTTGTAGATGATTTACCAGAGTATGTTGAAATTGTCAGAGGCAATCTAAGACCTACAAGCATGGTTGCTGGAGTAGAAGGATGTGATGTTGCTCTATTTCTGGGCTATCATGCTAAATACGGCACCGCAAGATCAACCTTTGACCATACATACAGTGGGGGTTGTGTTCATAAGATACTTGTAAATGGCGTTGAAGCAAGTGAGTTTATCCTCAATAGTTATGTTGCAGGTGAATATGGTGTCCCATCTGTCCTTGTAGCTGGAGACAAACAGCTTATGGAAGACGATGTGAAAGTATTAACACCTTGGGTTGAACAGGTGGTCCTCAAAGAGTCGTTGAGCAGACTTGCAGCAAAGAGTCCTAGTATGATAAAGATTAAAGAAAATTTGAAGATAGCTGTCAATAAAGCTGTTATCAACCATAGTGAAAATAACGTGAAACCTCTAATAGCGACTACTCCCGTCAAAATCAATTTAACACTAAAAAGTAGCGAACAAACAGATGCTGTTTCTCTTCTCCCATTTGTTGAACGACTTAGTGGATTGGAAATTGAATACACTTCAAAGAACATGGTAGAAGCCTATAACTCCTTTCAAGCCATAGTCTATATTGCTTCAGCTGCTTCAGCCTCAATGAGTCGGATGACTTGATGTGTCCAAAGTTTTTATTAAGTACTACACTTGTAGAGTTTTTAATGTCACTCCCAGAACCGCAAGACAGTTTTCATCCGGCTGGCAGGGAAAAAATCATTTAAATAAATTAACTGATCCCTCGACAACTATTTTCCCATAT
>JAGXNV010000103.1 GCA_019894795.1 Candidatus Heimdallarchaeota archaeon
AATTGATGGAGATATTTGTTAAGTTTTTGTTGTCTCTCTAGAAGTGACCCTCTTCCTGCATATTCAGCTCTGAAGTGGCTTGTTAAAGAATCAATTATCATGAGTTTGACATTATTTTCCTTAATCAATTTTGGACTTTCTAGAAGTAAAACCATTTGATGGTCAGAATTGTACGCTCTACCAACGTTTATGTTATTTAAAATATCTTCTGGGGGGGCATCAAATTTGTTACATATTTGAACAATTCTCTCCGGTCGAAAGGTTCCTTCTGTGTCGATGTAAATGATACCTGAGCCCAGACCACCATACTTCTCATCCATAGCAGTCATTACACATAATTGAAAGCAAATTTGAGTTTTTCCAGTTCTAAATTCTCCTGAAAACTCAGTCAAGGAACTTGTCTCCACTCCACCTGCAAGAAGTGTGTCTAATGATTTACTACCAGTGGGGATTTTGACTAATTTCTTTCTGTTTTCAAGTAAAATTTTTGCACTTTGAAATCCAATCCCCATTTGACTTCTAGATGCTGTGATCAGTCTCTTTGCTGTTTGTTCTCCTATTTCACAGTGCTCAACTAATTCCATAGGCGAAGCATGACCAACAGCTGCTAGTGTTAAATATCCTGCAGTTATTAATTTATCAGCAATAGCTGGTCCGATTCCTGGAATATTGTTTACTGCTATATCACTCAAATCTTCTTTCTCTTCTGTTTTTGGTTTCAATTTAATTTGCTTGGGAAGAATATCTTTGATCCAATCTTCTTCCTTTTTATCTGTAGTTTTTTTCACAGAAGGTTTTTTTGCAGATTCTGTCGGACTTTCTTTCTTTGACATATTTTCACTTTCTCTTCTTGCTAATTGACAATTTTGTTTTCAATATATAAAAAATACTGTTATCATTAGATAAAACTTGCACAATTGAAAGTATTGTTTGCTATCATATTTCGTTTTGGTATTTACCAGAGTAACCTTCTTCTGTTTCTTTCTGCGTTTTTATGAACATGATTTGAGCAATTCTAGCACTTTTGTGAAAAGTTATTTCAGCGAAAGTTATCAGTAAGCCTATTCCTCTTCCTTTGTAACCAGGATCCCAGACCGCAGAACATAAGGTGCCCCCACTTCTCATCAAGCTTGATCGAGGTAAAACTATTCCTACAGCATCTAATGGAACTACTACTATCTCATTATATTTAACAAGATATCCACCAGGCTTGAGTTTCCATTTGTTTTCTATTGGTTCAATAACTTCATGATCTGGAATTTTCCTGTTCGAATTATCAAAATCGATAATCCCGCCGTCACTTAGTTTCATTATATCTTGTATGGTTAGATCAAAACCTGCTATTTGAGTTTGTAAATCTGAATCTATAAAATCTTTAATGATTGCATTTGAAAAGGGAGGAAGAAACACCATTAAATATTATTAAATAGTTATATTTTTAACTTTTTCAGTATTGTTGAAACGTTCTTGCCACTAATTTCTTCCTACAATTTGGGCATTGAGGTTTAACTTTTATCCATTCCACAATATGTGAATAATGTGAAGGTGTTTCACAGAAAGGACATCTTACGAAGCTTTCACCTGCTTTTATGACCGACATACATACACTGCATCTTTCATCCAAATTTGTTGTAGCGACTTTTAGAAGTTGTGAGCCTTTAAAAACACGCTCTGGTTCTGATGCTGGTTCTAACTCTACTTCTTCTATAACTTCAGAAGCTATTACTTCTAGTTCTTCTAGACTTTTCTGAGTCTCTAGCATCTCATCAATAGTTGCATTAACCTCAATAGGAGTCACTTCTACAGTACCACTTGGTGCAATATCAGAGATAGATTTGCCAATGGTTGCTAAAACCGCATCAGCTTCATCAGTAAGATTCTTCTCAAAGAGTATCATTGCTGATATTTCAGTTTCTCCACTATCAAAAAAGTATCTTGAGAGATTTCTCACCATTTCCTCTTCTCTTTCAGGAGCATAACGTGAGATGATTTGTAAAGCATCAGAAACGAATTCTCTTCCTTTTGCAGCAACTGATTTGCTTGCACCAAATATTCTTCCAGTTTTCAAATATTCCTCTTTGGCTCTATCAAACATCCCTGATCTGAAATACTCATCGGCACTAGCATATGCAGCTCTGGATTCTGATTGTGTTGGAGCATATGGGGTTGGACTTGAAGATCTTGGTTGGTGTGTTTGAGATACAGGACTGCTAGTTCGCGTTTGAGCGGGAGGTTGATAAGGTTTATATCGCCTCTTAGGTGCTTTTTGTTTCTTTTTTCCTTTAATAGCAGCTCTGGCTGCAACTATAAGAGATATCGAAATAAATACCAAAAATAATAGAAGTCCCCATTCAACCATAATTTATCAACCATGAATATAATTCATCTTTATTTTTTCATTGATGTGATTTATTTTCACATACCCGAAGCGTTCAAGTTGTATTATTTCTCCAACTTTAAGCTTTTTAAGGTTTATCTCACCATAACCTTGTATTTCTTTCAAGCTATTCTTGTTTATTCGCTTATTTAAATATAACATTTCTGGCTTGATGATTTCAACCGGGACATACTCAGAAACCCATTGTATTCTCGGAATATTTGACAGTAAATCATAACCAACGAATTCTGCTTCGTATTCCTTGTTTGAAATTTCCTTGGATATCTTAATGTTATAAAGATCTTTCATTCTTAAAACGTTCCCTACCTTTATCATCTCTCTATCATCACCACTCAAATAGAGTACATCATTTACTGCAACCGTTCTTTTACCAATTTCATTGTTTTTTGGATGGTAGGCTATCTCTACTTCTTCTGGTTTGTGATTAATAATTTTAATCTCAACTGGATCTTGAACAAAAAACAAGTGTTTTGAAGTTGGTTCAACATATTTTCTATTTATTGCGAAGATTAGTGACCAATCTATACTAGTAGCAGACTTTGTTGCTCCTATCCGTTTTACAATCTCAATAAACACTTCAGGTTGTATCCCTCTTTTTCGTAATGCTTGATAGGTAACCAATCTGAAATCGTCCCACCCTGTTACTGTGCCATCGTCAACCAACTCTCTTATAATCCTTCCTTGTGTAGGAGCACCAATTATACTAAAACGTCTATATTCAGTGAAGTTTGGAGGAATAATTCCCAGTTTTTTGGCAATCAAACTTTGTAGCTCTTCTCTCATTTTTCCAAACCCACTGCTTCGAAGAATATGAGTAACTCCTGTGATATTTTCCATAATTGGTGATTCAAAATCGTACATGGGCCAGACTTTAAATTTGTCTTCATGAATTGCATGAGTAAGTGTTGAAACCCTGAGTAAAACTGGGTCTCGGAGGACATGATTCTTTGATTCCATATCTCCCCGTAGTCTTACTATAGCTTCACCTGCTTCGAACCCACCTGCTAGCATTTTATCAAAGAGGATATGATTAGTCTCAACTGTATTTTCTAAATTACAAGAACACCTCTCTCCTCTCTCTCTCAACTTTGACATAATCTCACGAGAGCATGTGCAGATATATGCGTCATTTTTTGTTAATAGTTCTTTAGCTTTCTCATAATAAAGATTCATGTAATCAGAAGCTCGGACCTCTTCATCAATGTGTAATCCCATCCATAAAATAGCTTCTCTGAAACTATCATAGTATTCTTCTTTAATTTTGCTTGGGTTAGTGTCATCAAATCTGAGGATTCTTTTCCCTTCAAATCTCTCAGCTATAAGATGATTGATACAAAAAGACAGCATTTGCCCAATATGGGGGTGCTTAGAAGGTTCAGGAGGATATCTTACAACAACTTTACCTTTCTCAGCATTCACTAGTGGAGGGAGAAAATCTTTCTCTTCTTTCTCTTCGATTATATCTTCAGGATATTTGTCCTCTACAATGCTTTCAATCTCTTCACGTAGCATAGCATTGATTTTTTCAACCACGGAATCGACTATAGGTTTAAGTTCCTTAGCTCGTTGCCTTAATTCAGGATAATAAGACATTAGTTTCTGAAAAACTATCTTTGTATCAGCTGAACCATATTTGTATGCATTGATCAAGGTTTCTTTAAAAATAATATCCTCAGCATTCATCGGTATGGTAGTAGTAGTTTTTTTCTTCTTTAAATTTGTGATTAATATGAATATCTTTTGCAAACAATGAATACATTCAAGTTATAGAAGCAAATTCATTTATTTACGAGATCAATCCAGTCTGATAGTTTGCCAATTGTTCTCTCTCCAGAACCTTTTCATTTTCTTTTAGTATATTTAGCTGACTAGTAATATTTTTACTTATTCTAATTTGATGTTTATCTATTTGTATTTTAGAACAAAGTAATCCACGATCACATGAACCTTTACCAAAATAGCTACTTTTTTTAGTATCGTAGTAAAGTGATCCCCCTTTGCTAGGACAATTACATACTTCCAGAAACACAGGAGAGTTGTTATAACCACAGTTGGTCTTGATTCTAGCTATAGCTTTTTCCAACTTGAAGCTGAGAAATGTATCTTTAGTACTCATATTAATCAGTATACTCTAGTGCTTATACAATATGGTCTTTTGTAATATCCGGAAATTATGCTTGTCATGTCACAGATAAATTCGAGATATTATCCAGATAATTTATCTATAAATAATTTCATGGACAAACTATTAAAATCCATTCGAATATAACCATTTGAGGACACTTAAGTTGTGGTTTGCAAAAATATCTGGTGTAACAAATTTCGACGCTGCTCTATCGATTGATGTATCTTCGGAGTTTGCTATCGGTGTAATCATTGATGATATTAAAGATGTTAGGTCAAAAAGCAAGTTTGATGCAAGAAGAATATTTGCAAATGTTGAACATTGTGTAAAAATAGCAGAAATTTCCCCAACCAATCTTGATGAAATTTTTGATGCCATTGAAACATGCCAACCAGATCTGATGCAAATAAATGGTGATTTTTTTGATGACATGAATAATCTAATTTCATTACAGTCAATAGCCACGATTCCAATAATAGGGTCTATTTCTCTGGATAAGGAAACGTTACAATCGAACATTATTAATCCGGATCCTCTCTTAGCTATTCAAGAATTAGCACCTTATGTATCTGTAGTAAATATTAATCTTCCATTAGCTACCTCATGGAAATCACAGAAGAAAAAGACAGAGATTATAGAACTTGTGACAAAAATAAAGGATACAATTCATAACCCTCTAATAATCGGTGGTGGTTTAAACACCTCTAATGCTGGAAATATCATCCAAGCTCTCACTCCTAATGCAGTTGATGTTTCATCAGGTGTGGAAAAGATTTCAGGAATAAAGAATCCTGAATTAATGCAAGATTTCCTCGAGACAGTATTTGATTATAAGACATTTCTTAAGGGAGTTTAATTTCATTCTTCTTTTAGAACAATGATTTGAAGAACATCCAGATTACTTTATTGTTAATCTTTGATTCTCCAAAATTTCTTGTACCGAAAACATAATTTACGTGACTTACTTTCAGTTTTTCTTTGTAAAGTTTTAAGAAATCGAAAAGAACTTTGTATCCTTCTTGAATGAAATCTGTTTTCTTCTTTTCAATGGTATGTTTCCAGATGTCTGAACGTGAAGCAAATAAACCAGTCATGATGTCTTTTACACTGTTTTTTCTCCTGATAAATAGAGACAAATTACCAAGAAATCTGGCTACATATGACATAAATTTACGATGAAGAGGCCATTTCCCAATAACTTGAACTCTATTCCCAGCAACAAGATCATATCCTTGTTTTAGTTCTTCATAAAATTGAGGGATAGATTCTGTGGGATGTTGTAAATCTCCATCCATAACCAGAAAAAATGAAGTTGAACATTCCATAATTGCATCTAGAACACTGATTGTTAAACCATGAATCCGTTCATGTTTTCTATCGAGGAAGCATATAGAATTCTTTCCTTCAAAACCTTCTACCAACTTTTTAGTATTATCATTAGACCCATCATCCGACACAATTACATTACAATAAGGAATGCTTACTTCTATCTTTGAAAGGAGAAGAGAGATAGTTTTTTCTTCATTGAGGGTAGGTATGATTATTGTTAAATCCGAGTAATTTCCACTTGTCTGGTTCATTTTCTCTAATTATATCTTAATGAAGTATTTAAAAATCTTGAGCAAATTCTCCTACCACTTGATGAATATTTTTTTTAATTCGCGGAAATAAGAAAATACTCATATACACTTCACTATTCTTTATTATAATGAGTTTATCACCAAATGTAACCTACATCATTAAAATCATTAATGCTGGGGATTACGCAGTAGGAAAAACAAGCTTAGCTATACGTTATACACAAAATAGATTTTCTCACTCTTATCTTCCTACATTAGGTGTAGATTTCTACAGTAAAAATATACAATATGATGAAGATACAATTCTTAGGATAGTTCTTTTTGACACCGTTGGTCAAGATAAACTAGCAACTTTGAGAAAACGTTACTATACTGGTGCTCATGGGGCAGTCATAGTTTATGATATAACTCGAAAAGAATCATTTGATCATATAAACAAATGGATTAATGAAGTCGAGGAAAAATGTCCAGAAATTCCAATTATAATTGTTGGTAATAAAACTGATTTAGAGGAAAAACGAGCAGTTAAAAGTGAAGAAGCTATTGAAAAATGGATTGAAGAGGGATACTCAGTTTTAGAATCTTCTGCAAAATTAGGTGAAGGAGTAAACGATATATACACAATTATTGCGAAAAATGTTATGGAAAAAATGGGTTATTAATCTGATCTCCATAATTCAACTGCAATTATTTTTCCATTTTCTAAGAATAATCTTGGAATATAATCATCTGCAACAAATGAACCATCTTGTAATGAAACCTTAGATTCTGTTCCTGGCTTTTCAAGATTTTCTGGGGCAATATAAAGAGATTCATCTATAATTATGTAATCCCTGATGCTATTATCCATTGGTGGAAGAATTTCCAACTGCTTTATAATGTGTTCAACATCAATTACCTTTGTATCTATAGTAGAACTATATCTACGAGCAGGTTCAGATGGTTCTGTTGTTTTTGTTTCAGTTTTTGGCTTTGGTTTTGGTTTTGGTTTTGGTTTTGGTTTAGATGCAGGTTCTTTAATTTCTCTTGGTTCTGCTTTAACAGGTTTAGGCATTTGTTTAGGTGTAGTTTTGACATTGCAGACTTCATTTACTGCTTGATGAAAATCATCAGTTGTGTAAGATTCTTCCAAGTTTACAATTTTATATCCTACTTCCATACGTATTCTAGCAGTTTCTCTAGCGCAAGCAAATTTTGAATGTGGTGATGCTTGACTGCCTATCCAAGTATAGATTTTCTTCTGCTGATGAGAAATTAACAGTAAAACATGCTCTGAATTGATAGCTTCTTCCTTATTGTAACACTCTGTTAACTCACCTGTAGATTGTATAATATAGAGACTCATACAAGAGGAATAACCAAATATCATTTTTATACTTGCTGATAGCTTCAAGCGATTCTTTTAACTGACACAAGATTTGAACACTAAACAGTTTTTGTGTAAAAACCAAAATAATGTATCATTAAATAAACGTGACATTAACTAGATAAGCTATTAAAAGAACTTTCTTATATTAGTTCACAAAAGTATTCACGAGCAAATGTTAAATACTCATTCTACAATAATAGTTTTGTAGAATGTAGTCAAAGATTCTTATTAGAGGATAATATCATGAGTTCAAAAATTATTGAGTCAATTGCTTATTCATATATTGGTAGGTTAGTTGAACCTTATTTAGCTGAATTTGAAGGTCTAAAATTGACCTTAAGGAAAGCTGGTGTAGAAAAAAGTGTTAGAATGTACTTGAGTGTAAGAATCTTCTGGGCAATAATCTTAGCAATCGTTTCTTTGGTATCTCTAATTGCTATCTACATTATAGTTCCGGGTTTCTCAGTAATCTTAGTCATAATATTACCTGTTTTGGTTTTAACAAGTATGTTTGTTTACACTTGGGTATACCCCAGTTATCTTGTTGGTGAAAGAAAAACAAAACTAGAAGCTGCTCTTCCAACCGCAGCTAGTTATATGACAGCTATGGCTTCAGCTGGTGTTACTCCAGATAGGATATTTCTTTCTTTAACAAAAGAAAAAATCGGTGAAGCAATAGTTAAGGATGCAAAGAAAATATCACGAGACATACAAGTGTTCGGTTATGATATTGTTCTCGCTTTAAGCGAGGCTTCACTCAGATCCCCTTCTCCCAAATATTCAAGTTTCTTGGAAGGAATTATTGGAACTTTTACTTCTGGAGGAGAACTTCAAAGGTTTCTAGAAGTATCCTCAGAAACTTTAATGAACGATAAAGTTCAAAGCGAAAAGAATTTCATAGAAACTCTAGGCATCATGGCTGAGCTTTTCATGGTTCTAGGAGTTGTTTCTCCAATCTTCTTCATCGTGATACTCGCGATGATGTCAATGCTTGGAGGCTCAGCAACTAATTCCACTCTGTTAATGGCACTTCTAGTTTATGTGATTATTCCCGTATCAGAGATGGCGATAATTGTGTTAATAGACGCACAACAACCAGAAATTTAGGTGTTAAATATGTCAGTAGGTGAAGAAGTAGAAGTTGAAACAAAACAGTTTCAAATTACACAAGATGTTATTTATTGGGCAATAGCAATTGCCTCCGGTCTAGTATTACTAACTCTAGGAATTGTAGATGTAATTGCTACAAGTAATGGGGGAGACTTCATAACAATTCTTGATATTAATGATTTTGTTATTCTAGCAATTATCGTTGTAGTTGGAATTCCTACATTTTTAATAGTATACCGAGAAGAAAGAAGACAAACGAGAATTGATGAAAATTTACCTTACCTTTTAAGAGAAATCAGCAATGCACAAAGAACTGGTATGGCTCTTCCTAGGGCTATTCAAGAATCTGCAAAGAGACATTATGGTCCATTAACACCTGAATTAAGGAAAATGTCTAGCAAAATTACTTGGGGTATTCCATTTAGCAAAGCTATGGAAGATTTTCAAGCTGCAGTTAATACTCCTTTAGCTCAACGAGCTACTTTGCTAATTCTAGAAGCTGAGAGATCAGGAGGTAACCTTGAAGCAATATTCGAAGCTACTGAACATCACATCCAAACCCTTCTTAATCTTAAAAAGGAAAGAGAAGGAGCTATGAAACCTTATGTTTGGATTGTATATGCTTCATTCATTATATTCATCTTGGTTGTAGTTATACTCTTCGTTACATTCTTCATACCATTTGGTTCAGCTAATATCTCACCTGATCAAACAGCTGGAATGTTCCTTCTAGATATAGATATAGATACATTAGAGATACTCTTCCTCCACATGTTAGCTGTTCAAGGATTTTTCTCAGGTCTAGTAGCAGGAAAAATGTCTAAAATGTCAATAAAAGCAGGTCTTATGCACTCTGTTGTACTGATGTTTCTTGGATGGTTTGCATTTAAGATTCTAATTCAACCTGACACTCCTTTAATTACATTAAATATATAAATTAAGTGATACATATGCCTAAGCTTGAAGATGATGTCAAATCTCTCAAAGATGAAGTTGAAGAAATTAAACGTGTTATGAACCAAATCAGTTTCAATATTGTAAGAATAATGGGTACTCTAGAAAAAACAGGTGGCGCAGGTACGATGAGTACTACTTCTGAAGGAGTATCAGGT
>JAGXNV010000104.1 GCA_019894795.1 Candidatus Heimdallarchaeota archaeon
TCATGAAACAATAAAATCCTACTTCTCCCAGTACAACGAACTTAACCTCCCGTAGCTCATTAATGGCAATTTCGGTAAGTTTGTCAATAATGACACTAAAACAAATTATATTTGTTACAACATGAATAATAGTTAGGGGTAGCAATATCATTCGAGATAAAGATTCTTTTGCTTTCAGGTACCAATCTTTAGACAATTGTAGCAATTTGGATAAGTGTCCGAATTGTGTATTATTACCAACAATTTGGAATTCTAAGCTATCTACTTGAGTTTCTCCATCAGTGCTCTCTTGTTTCTTCTCTCTCTTAGAAAGGATTTGTGTGATTACAAGGGTTAATCCAAGGATAATGATACCATATTCAATGTAAAGTAATGATGATTTAGACGGATGAATTGGTTCTTTATCCCCAATATTTTCTTCTGGAGGGATGGACGGACCAGGGATTGTTATGTTGATTGAATTGAAAGGAAAAAGAATATATTTTAAGTTACTCAATGTTATGGTGTGTCCATCACCATATACAGATAAAATGATTGTTACATCATATATTTTATAGTATAATATTTCTGTCTCTGTGACATTTATTTGATCTTCATATGCTATTGGGCAGTCAATAACCGTTTGCCAATTAAGTTTCATTAAAACATCTATTTGCCTAATAGAAGAATCCAACTCGTCAGTCAGAGAAAAAGAAAGGGAAACATTACATTTTAAATAATTAGTATTAATTTTGAAATAATCTCTATAAGTAAGTATAAGGGGGTCAAAGAGTGGAGTTTGATGTACTTCCGTTTCTACTAATTTTCTTTCCAATGGGGTTTGTTCGGTTAGTTCTGGTAAAGGGTCAATAGCTACATAGCTAGTGTTGAGAATGTAAAACCCTCCTTGTCCTTCTGCGCTCCCTTGAATTCTAAAAGTTAAAGGATCATGATAGTTGGTAATCGGCGTTTGAACAAAAAGCGTTTGAGGTGAATGTAATTGTTCAGATTCAGAGATCTCACCAGAATCTAGTACATTCGTACCTAGCTTAATTTCATAATCTATCGCAGGAGAAATTGCTGTGCCAAAACAACCATATCTAATACCAATCTGTAGAATTTGCTCTAAACCGATTGATACAGGTTTGAAAGTGGATAAATCAAAAACATAGTTAACCTCATTATTTTCCCATGTTATCCACTCGTAAGTGTTTACAGGGAGAATACTTTCAACATTAATCCCATTTCCTGTTAAACGAATATCTGTTAATTGGATTTCATCTATACAAAATTCTACAATAAACCTTATTGACAACAGATTTATTCCTTGGTTTATAGAGAAGAGAAACGTTTCTTCCGTTAGTTGATTTTCCTCAAAATCTTTTATAATTAGTATATTTTCATTAACTTGAACTTCAAATTGACGCACATAAGCCGAAAAATCACTTGCTCTAAAAGATAGAGAAAGGTTTAGTTTATCAAAATTAATTGAATTGTTAAACGCCGTTGTAACACTTCGTATTTCAGCTGTTGACAGACTCCCTTTGAATTCTAGCCAATTAGGAACAACAGGAAGAGAAGAAGAGCTTTCGGTAATTGTTGGTGGAATAATCTTTTCTACTTCTGTTTGGCTAAAGATTCGCAGTGAACCAGATTGATACAACGAAGCCTGACCTTCACAGGTTATAGTGACATTCATTTTACCATCAATCACTTCAGGATAAGGAAATGCTTGGGTAAGGTTGTGACTTAGGGTATCTTGAAACAATCTTTCAATGATAAGCACAACTATTACTGTTTCAAAGCTAAAAGTAACTTTTATCCCCTCACTATTAGTTTTGTCTCCAGAAGTAGCAAAAAATAAAACTATCCTATTAAACCTGTCCAATTGTATAGAAGTTTCGAAAGAAAATTCTTGAGTACAAAAGGAAGAATTGTAAGTAAAAACAATGTCTTCTGGTAACAAAGATGAAATTTGTTCGTTTTGGTCGTTGTTGCTATTGTCAGAACTTGAAACTGTTTGACTTACAAGAAATAGGGTAAGAGAGAGTAGCATTAATATTACTTTCAATTTCACTTTTTTCATTTTCTATCTTAATCATAATCAAATTCATTTATAAAGGAGGTAAAAATTTCCACTCATAATTAAAGAGCTCTCCTTCAGGAAGGGATAAAACATTCTAGAATATTAAACCTGATTAAGACAACCACACCCTTGATGCAAAATTGCAGTGTTGAGTTTTTATTCACTTAACTTATTTTATTTTTCCCAAGAGGCATCAGTTTACTATTGTTCCCTATTCTCCATAAATACCCTCCATTACTCGTACAATGATGATGCTTTTTGTTTTATCTAGAAAAGTAAAAAAATAAGAAGAAACTTGCTAAAAAATTTGAAAAAATGAGAAAAGAGGTGGTGTTTAGAAGAATCCTCCTCCACCGCCTCCTCCTCCCACTGTTGGAATGCTGTTAGGATCGGTGGGATCAGAAGGTTCATAGGTAATATCTGGGTCAACCTCGTAACCATCCCCATATCCATCCCCATCTGTATCAAACACTGTTGGTTGAGTATGGTAACCTGTTACCTCTCCAGGGTCAGTATAGTCTCCATCACCATTGAAGTCGTAAACTCCATTTATCTCTTCATAATTTGTTAACCCGTCTCCATCGTAGTCTAAATGATCATCATCGACTAAAGGATTTGTACCGTAGATTACTTCCGTGAGGTCATCTAAATCATCTCCATCTGTATCTGCTTCAGTTGGATCAGTTCCTTCATTGAATTCTTCAAAATTTCTTAGTCCATCTCCATCGTAGTCAGCTGTTTTATCATTAGCGTTTATGGGATTAAGACAATATGTTATTTCCCAAGCATCAGGCATGGTGTCTCCATCCGTGTCAGTACTGAAGGGATTAGTATTGTATGTGTATTCTATCAAGTTTGTTACCCCATCATTGTCTGGGTCAGCAGAACCGTCGTTAACTAACGGATTAAAATTGTAGTTTATTTCCCATCCATCAGGTATACCATCGTTATCAGTATCGCTATCATGAGGATTAGTGTCATGGAGATATTCAACTAAGTTTGTTGCGCCATCAGAATCTGCATCACCTGAAGAATCATGAGACAAAGGATTAAAGCCATGTTCTATTTCCCACCCATCTGGCATACCGTCACCATCAGTGTCAGAGTTGAGTGGGTCTGTATTGTATGTATTTAATTCCTCACCATCCTCTAGTCCATCATTGTCCGTATCAGCATCTAATGGATTTGTTCCTTCAAAATAGACTTCTATACCATCATTTAAATTATCTCCATCAGTATCAGGTTCATTAGGATTTGTATAATATATCATAATTTCATAATAATCACCTAATGAATCGTTGTCTGTATCAAAGCTGAGTGGATTAATACCGTAACTAACTTCTACACCATCTAGTAATAGATCTCCATCTGTATCAGGATCCAATGGATTCGTGTAATAAGTTAAAATCTCACTCCCATCATCCAATTGATCATTGTCTGTATCGTCGTTCTGTGGGTCTGTTGAATTAGTGTATTCATCAAAATTCATTAAATCATCATTATCTGGGTCAAAATTGGAATCGTTAATGTCAAAAGGATTAAGAAAGTTGTCGATTTCCCAGTTGTCCGGCATCCAATCCCCATCTGTATCAAACTTAGTTGGATCTGTCAGGAAGTAATTTATCTCTTCCTCATCATCTAATCCATCTTTATCAGTATCGGAGGTTGTAGGGTCTGTACCATATTCAAAAACTTCGTCATAATCATTTAAACCATCTCCATCTGTATCTGAAGAAAATGAACAAGTAAAACATCGAGCTTCCATGGAATTATTCAAACCGTCAAAATCAGAGTCCTCAGATGCCCAATTTGAATAATCTCCATTAGAATCTTTAGGAGCATCAAGTGGGTCTAATTTCGCTAAATCGTCTATCACTACACCATTCCATCCTATTTGATATGTGTAAATTTCCCATCCATCGATTAGTCCATCTTCATCTGTATCAGAATTCAAAGGTTCTGTTCCAAGAAGCTCTTCCGATTTATCAGATATTCCATCTGTATCTGAATCTACAAGATAAGGGCAAGAGATATATGTTATTGTTCCATCTTGATTCCATCCTATTTCTTCTAAATCACTTTTTCCATCACCATCAGTATCTGCACAGTACGGATCAGATTTAAACAATATTTCATACTTGTTTGGTACATAATCAAAGTCATAATCTTCATCACCTGCTAGCCAAGTAGTTTCTTGTCCAATCCAATCTTGTTCTTGAGCTGTTCCTCGTATTCGTGTGTCAAAATATCTTTCTTCTATGAAATCAGGAATTTCATCATCATCACTATCCTTAAAATATGGATTATACCAATAACTTTCATTTTCATCAGATTCACCGTCGTTATCACTATCTACTGAAAAGGGTTTAAAATCTAAATCCAATTCAACATACGTTGATAGACCATCTTCATCATAATCGGTTTTTCCATCTAGCCATGTAGTTTCTTGTCCAATCCAATCTTGTTCTTGAGCTGTATCTCGAATTTGTGTGTCGAAATAATATGTTTCAACATCATTAGAAATCCCATCAAAATCGTCATCATCACCGTTTTGAACTGACAAAATTATTCCACCAAGAATGACTGAAAATATTTTTACTGCTTGGTTAGAAAGCCATGCTGCAACGGGAGCTAGTTGTGGTGCGAATATACACCCTAATATTAATAACACAACCAGTACTGCAATAACAATTGCTGCTGTTGGATGAGCCACTACCCAATCAATGATTGGTTGAAGAACATTTTCTACTAGAACATTCCACAACAATGATAATTGAGCAAAAATATTCACAAACCATTGATCTGCTTTTTGTTTATTATAATCACCATAAGCATCAAGAAACTGGGTAGAAACGCTTGATATTGCCATTAAACTAACTTCATATCCTTCATAATGCGGTGTTGGTGTAGCTACTGGGAATACTTCAACATCACGATATTTTTTCCAGAAAAGATAAAAAATATTAGCTAATGAAGGCTCAATTGCATGATTTGATTTTTTGTATGCAAAACCTGCAGTTGTAATCGTAAAATAGGGCTGCCAACCATCAGCATATGGTGTTGGATAATCATTAGTCCACGCATTCTGAGGTCTTATTCCCATAACAATATATGATATCCACCATTCGTCTCCTTGATTGTCCGGCTGCGGATTTAGGTGAGCTATTATCAAAGATTTTGAAGGAATTATATTCCATGCTGACCAGAAGAAATAAGCCTCTGTGGAGAAAAATACTTCTTCTATATGTCTGTTGGACATCCTATCTCCTTCATCGCTTGTACTCCCCCAATACGCATTAATGTGTTCACATCCAAATCTGGGTGTTTCTGTATTTGTTCCCTGTTCCAATGTAATGATTAAAGGTGCTTTCAAGTTAACTATACCCTTGTCTAATCTATTGAAACAGTATATCTCAAAAATAAAGTCCATAACTAATTCAGACATTAAACCTGGAACATTTACAAACTCATCAGGATGTACATCAAGCTCATAGTTCAATAACGAATTAGACTTGATTTCTTGATCATCTAAATAGAGATGAAAATAAAGAGAAATGTACTCTAAAATGGTAGTTGTTGATATTTCGTTTGAGAAACCTATAACATTTGAATAATGTTGAGAATATATACTCGAAAAACAAGAAGCTAAAACAACCAATTTAAATTGTGACGCCAAAAGATCTACTAATTCATTTGTTGATTCCTCCATGTATGTATTCCCATGTGTTATCAAAATGCTCCATTTATTCTCCAAATAAATCACATGTGAGTTGATACCAGGTAAAATACTTATACTAAATATCTTTGATAACTCATACGCTATTAGGAAGAGCACTAAATCTTCAGTACCTTTTGATATTATCCTTGTGTAATAGTTTGCAACGTTATAGCGTTCTTCCAGAGTATAATTGCGATTTGTAATGTATTTTAATGCAAGTTCTCTTATTTCAGATAAACCAGTGGAAATAATACTTTTTTTATAGTTCTGGTTAATATTTACAAATATTTCATATTTATTCTGGGAGTTATTAATTTCAACAATAGTATTAGTTGCATTTCCAAATTTTGTAGAATTGGGAATTGTAACCATCACAACTACTAAAATCATAACAACTGTTTTCAATTGTATTAACTTAATTTTCATAGTGGCTAACTAAAAAATTCATTATAAAAGCCTAACTCAAATTATCTAATTATGGTAAAAAAAGAAACATTTTTTACAATATCTCAAAATTCTCTTTTCATTATTTACTTTCTTCTTGTTGTGTGATTTTCATTTCTTTCAGTTTATCAGTAGTCTTTTAAATTTGTAGAGCATCATTAGCATATGTATACATCTGATGACGTATTATCACTTCCTTTATTCTTATATTTTGATGATTCAATCGTTACTTATGTGATAGAGAATAGATTATTAGTTTGTACAGATATGATTAACTTTGAAGAACAGAATCCTTTCAAAGCTTTTGAGATACTTAGGGTTCTATTCTCCACAGATAAATCAAAAAAGCATCTTCCTTCTCAATTTTATCATTTTTTTAACAAAGAAGATTACATAAGAGATTCAACACTTGAACGATGTCTTATTGGAGAAGATTACACACCTGAATTTGGAAAGTCTGTTTTATGCGTGAGATTAGATGCAGAACTGAAAACTAGTCAAGATATGAAAGTTTTACTTCATAACATCATCTATGACACAAAACCGTTAAATCAAAATGTAATACTGTCTATTGAAGAAGCATTCTTGATTTTTGCTAATTTATGTACAAACGCTTTCAAGAACAACTATTATACACAACTAAAACAATCCAATCGAAGGGTGTTTGATAGATCTATCATAAAACAATATGATGATGACTCTCCTCTAAAAATCATAAATAACTTTTGTATAGACTATTTAGATTACTTGAAGAAACTATTGGTTGAAGGATCCCTTGCCCCCAAGAACCTCTTAAGAACTTGTGGAATAGGTGCGTTGCATCTTTTTTCTGAAATTCAACCTGTCAACGATTTTATACTTTCAATGCTAACCGAGCTTCAATATCCTGAATCATTGCCTCTCACACTTAAAATCGCATATTTCACTTTATTGAAGAGTTTCCACTCAGATTCCAGTATTTATTCCATAATAGATGATTTTGGTAAGAAAAATAGAACACTGATAAAGATTCTACGAGATGAAATTGTAACACCTCTTCCAAATCATGAACACTAATAAGCTGGATTTTTTTTATACAATTCTCTATCTTTAGCTCTTTTTAATAGTAAAATGCAGAAAATTATTATGGTAGGCATAAAAAGTTGGATTACAGATTTGTCTGGGGGAATATATTGTGGTGCAATATAACTAGTTTTAGTAATATGGGTATTACCCGTTGTATGATTATAATAACGTGTATAAAAACTATCATTATAGGTTAAGAAAAAGTGTCTAATATGGAGGAAGTAAACGCTGTGATCCCAACTTCTTTTGATTAATTCATCACCGTTTGTATTATAAATTCTAAATATTTCTTTCACTTCCCCTGTAATCTCTCCATCAATAGAATCTAAAATCTTTAGTCCTATCTTGTCCCTTATTAGCTCAACCTTCATTAATCTAAGGATTCCTTTTGAGGGTGAAATTATCTCTTCCCAGACTTTCTTTTTGTTACAGAAATATGAAAGAGAGATTGATGATTTTTCGTTCGATGTCTTTTGAACTGTAAAAAAGTCTTCCCCAAAAACAAGTAGGCCTATAATTTCGGTATTAAGATCTATCAACCATTTTATCTTCCCATTGACAGAGTTGATGCTATACAAGGTATTCTCATAGCTAAAATATAGCAGATCATCATAGTACTCCGCTATATTTGCTAAAGGATCTGAATTTATATCTATTTGACTACCAAAAAGCAAGGACCATTCAACCTTACCGGTTTCAGTTACTTTGTATAAACCATCTTCTCTGTCCGCATGTGTTTCATTTAGTAGTGTGTAGGACTTTGGACACAAAAGATAAATGGAACCAAGTTGAGTAATAAATAATCTTGATGAAGCAAAGTTATTCGATATAATTTCTGATGTTATAGTGACATTCTTGATAAAATCCATATTTTTATCATATTTTAAAATATCAATTTCATCAAGTGTTTTAGAAATAAGATATAGATCTCCTCTGTTGTCTATATACTTCTGTGCCGAATAAAAGAAATCATAGTATAAGTTTAATGTCCTATTAAAGATGATGTCTCCTGTTTGAGAATACTTTATTATATTGGTTTGAGTTGTATCTTTATTTGCTTGTAGATAGAAAAGATTGAGTGAATCATCATTATCTACGCCTATTGGGTGAATACTACCCTCTTGAATAATCTCCCAGTCCTGTGTATCTTGTGCATTTAAAGGTGTGGAGCGCACAAGTAAGAGAATGAAAATGCAGATTAAATTTATAGCAAACTTATTTCTAGTTTCTATTTTGTTCACCTTCTGTGTCTGTTTCACCAAATGATTTTATATTCATGAAAATTCTTAGTTTATACATTCCTACCTCTAAATTCGCTGTTTGTAGACACACTTACAACACTATTTATTTAAACTGTTCTTTTTAATTATTGTTCAATATTTGTAGCTTGATTGCTCAAATCCGCTCTGCCCCACCACCACTAAAAATTATACAATTGTCGGATCTACGCCTGTCAAATCTAATTGATAAGCTTTTGAAATAGCTGTTGCATTTGCTTGTGTAAAATTCTTCTCCAGTAAGAGCTGTTCTATGAAGAAATACGAAAAAGATTCTATTCGATATAATGACACAGTATCATTCTCAAGCCAAGGTGATCCACCTTGAATGAAATATCTGATAGAACTTAATTTATTCTCCAAATCACTTGTATATACTTCATTCATACCGTCGTGCTCAAACAAATTTTTCCAGCTTAAACTATAACATGCTTCCGCCAAAACAGTAAAATTTAAACTATGAATTTTATCCTTTATTTTTTCTACTAAAATGGTTTCCTCAGCATTTATTCTCAAGGTTGGATGTTCTGAATACCTACTATGACCTGAAAGGAGAAGAAATAGTTTTTCATACCTATATCTCGAAAAATCACATTTTGTTTTGTAGAAGAAGTAAAAATCCCACCCCCACAATTCTCCTAATTCGTTAATCAAGTTGTTCCAATACTCGCCATATTGCTCTTTTAGATCTGCAATCTGTTCTGAGGTGTATCTCCAATCATCAAATTCCATCGGAGGATCTCCAATTAAGAAAATAATTGCGTTCTCTCCTCGTATTATGTAACTTGTATTGTAGAGAACTGGGGTTAAAATACTGACTAAAATTATGACCACTAAAGAACTCACAATAATTGTTTTTTTCTCAAACTCTGTCATCTTTCAAGTCCAATCCTTTGAAATTTTGTGCTATCTGCAACAACTAACTTATTATTTTATTTAAGTTGACCTCTTTTTATCTATTTCCAAGGCTCAAACTCCTTTCATTACACATCGCTTTAGAATGTAGAAAAATATTTGAACATAAACTTAAATGTGAGTTATGAACGACTCTTCTCTCCC
>JAGXNV010000105.1 GCA_019894795.1 Candidatus Heimdallarchaeota archaeon
TCCATCGCACTTCCCTATGCATATAACGAAATTTCCTTCTCTCTTGAAACTATTCTTGATCAGTTTATCAGGATTCTCAATAATCCCAATCATCCCAATAGTTGGAGTGGGATTGATTCTTTCTCTGTTTCCATCTATGAAACTTTCATTGTACAATGAGACATTTCCACCAACAACAGGGATTTCAAAGTCATGAGAAAATTGACCTAATCCTTTTATCGATTCAACTAATTGCCAATAGGAATCAGGATTTTCTGGATTTCCAAAATTTAAGCAGTCAACAAATGCTAATGGTTTAGCTCCCGTAGATATTAGATTTCTCATTGCTTCAGCTGCACTATTTGCTGTTCCATTGTATGGATCAAGATATACCATAAACGAGTTGCAATCTAAAGAAAGAGCTATATATTTTCCACTATCTAGTTTCAAGACAGCAGCATCGTGCCCCGCAGGGATAACAGTTTGTGTTTGTACATGTTGGTCGTATTGTTGATATACCCAGGCTTTACTCCCGATATTTGGTGAGGATAATAATTTTAAGATTTCTTGTTTTAAATCTGTAATTTCGGGTAAAAGAATTTTTTCTTCCTTTAGATAATCGGGTTTTTCAGTTTTTCTTTCAGGTTCAGGAAATCCATCAACGATGAGATCTACAGGCAAATCGAGTATTTTTTCTCCTTTGAAGTATGCAATACAATGACTGTTTCCAGTAACTTCACCGATTACTCCAAATGTTAGATCATGCTTTTTGAGTATGTTAACAACCGCATCTAGTTTATCTGCTTCCACAACAGCTAGCATTCTTTCTTGTGATTCAGACACCAAAATCTCCCAAGGCTCCATATCCTCTTCTCGAAGATGAACATCTTCTAATCTAATTAAAGCTCCCGTATTTCCTTTGTAAGCCATTTCTGATACCGCACAACTTAATCCTCCTCCTCCTAAATCTTGTAACCCATCCAGCAGTTCTTTTTCAACAAGATCTAAGGTAACATCAATCAATATTTTTTCCATTAAAGGATCGCCAATTTGAACAGCTGGCCTATCTCTGTCACTTTTGTCACTCAAATCTTTTGAAGCAAATGATACACCATGAATTCCATCTCTTCCTGTTCTAGAACCATATAATACAAGAAAGGATCCAGGTTTTGAGGCAATACTTCTAACCACTTTGTTCTTATTCACAACCCCTACACACATAGCATTTACCAAACAATTATTTTCAAATTGTGGTGCAAACTCAACTTCTCCCCCAACAGTGGGAATTCCGCAGCAATTACCGTAAAAAGAAATACCCCTCACAACATTTTCTAAAAGGTATTGCGAATGTTGAGATTCTTCTAAATTACCAAATCTGATAGAATCAAGGACTGCTATTGGTTTGCACCCTTGGGATAAAATATCTCTTATAATCCCACCAACCCCTGTGGCTGCCCCATCATAAGGAGATATTGCTGATGGGTGATTATGGCTTTCTAATCCTAAACCAACTAATAAATCATCACCTAAATTGATTAAGCCCGCTCCTTCACCAATTCCTAGCTCAATATATGGAGCTTTCTCATTGAATAGATGAAACCATCTCTTTGAAGATTTATATGAACAATGTTCAGACCACATAGCCTCAAAAACAGCTATTTCTCCCTTATTGGGCTCTCTTTCTAATACCTCAATAACCTTACAATATTCTTCTCTTGTCAACATTTAATTTCCTCTATTAAATTAACGAATATTTTTCTCCCCGAGACTGACCCTAAGTAATCAAAACTTGCTCGTTCTGGATGAGGCATCAATCCCAAAACATTCCCTTTTGAATTTGTTACACCTGCAATATTTTCCAATGAACCATTTGGATTACTCTCATGAGTAATTTCTCCATCTTCAGTGCAATAGCGAAAAGCTACAGAATTTGTATCGTTAAGCTCTTTAATTCCAATCGATTTGTCAAAATATCTTCCTTCATAGTGAGCAATAGGAACCTTCAGAGTTTTATCTAATCCTTGTAGGAGTGGACTTTCGTTATCTTCCACTTTCACATTCACCCATTTACAGATGAATTTTGTTGAAAGATTTGTTGTTAACACTCCAGGTAAAATATTAGTTTCACATAGAATTTGAAAACCATTACAAATACCTATGATGAATTTGCCACTGTTTTCAAAGTCAATAAGATTCTCGGCAACAGGAGATTGCGCTGCAATTACTCCTGGTCTCAGGTAATCTCCATACGAGAAACCCCCAGCAAGTACTAATGCATCAAGGTTTTCCAATTTCGTCCTTTCCCATGGTAAAACTAATTCTCCATCCACATTGAGACTCCTCAAAGCACGAACAACATCTTGTTCATTATTTGTTCCTGGAAATTTAGTAATTCCAATCCGCATTTTTTCACCTATTCTTCTAGAGATTGTTGCTCTACACTTTTCTCAGGATGATGTTGTATCTTGAATTCAAAGTCCTCAATTAGAGGATTAGATAGTATTTTTTCAGAAATCGCTTCTAACTCTAACTGTATAGTAGATGTTGGAACTGCATTGAAAATAATTTCAGCACTCTTACCCAATCGCACATTATCAATATTCTGATACCCTTTTCTTGAAAGAGATCGAAAAGTTACTTCTCCTGCAGGATCAAGAACAGATTTCTTCAATTTTATTATAACTCGGGCTGTACTAATAGGGTTATAATCAGGAAGCTTCTTGATGTTACTTAAGCGGTCTAGAATATTCTTATAATGAACTATCACATCTCCCAGATCTTGTCGATATCTATCCTTATCTTTCTTCTCCCCTGTTTTTTTCTCCCATAATCTCATTGTATCAAGAGATATTTCATCTGCTAGAAGCAATTGACCTGATTTGCTTCTACCAAATTCCAGTTTGAAATCTACAAGTTGTAATGAAATCAAACCAAAAACTTTTACCAATATTTCATTAACTGCTCTAGTTATTGCTTCCATAAGAATTGCGTCCATTTTAGAAATGAGTTTCATTTGAACTGCAACAGCTTGAGTTATCAGTGGATCATGATGTGCATCATCCTTTACAAAGAATTCAACTAGAGGTTGATCAAAAACTAACCCCTCCTCATAACCATATCTTCTGCAGAAACTTCCCGCGCTAATGTTTCTACAAACTACTTCGACAGGTAGAATCTCAACGTATTCGCATAATATTTGTGTATCATTGATTTGGGATATGAAATGTGTTTCAAAACCATAGTTATTCAGAAGTTCAAAAAGTTTGACTGAAGTTAAGCAATTTGTTTTTCCTTTATCTACTAATTCCTCTTTTTTAACTCCATCAAAAGCAGAAATTGAATCACGAAAATTGATTTGAACCTTTTCATTTTCCAGCACTAAAACATCTTTTGCTTTTCCAGACCACAAAGACACCCCTTTTTACAACATATTGCAAACAGACTACAGTCTGTATCTGCGACCAAAACAGCACATCATTAATAAATATTACTACTAAACCACGCCTCATTTGCTTAAAAAGACATTAACTACTATAAGCGAGCTATAAACCACGAGAATACAAAATATCAGAGTTTGTAATGTAATGCAAAACAATCTTTATAAAACATTTAAAAAGATAAGATTATTTTGCAAAAATAGTGGGTTGTAACCAAAAAGATTAAACTTGAAGAAAATCTTATTCTCTCAATGAGTTCTGCGGAAAGTTATATCGAAGCACAAGAAAAACTTATGACTCTCTAAATCTTCTCAAGATGTCATTCAAGAATTTTGATACATTGGAAGCAATGAAAGATTATCTTGCTACTTCAGATGTAGAAGTCTCAATTGCTAATCTTTCTAGATACATTAATGGTAAAGCACTTCCAAAATCAAAACTGAAAGATGAAATTCTCCGAGTATTAGTGGGAAATAAAGATCTTGGCTTAACAATAGAGGGTTTGATAGGCCGTCACATTAATAACTGGACAGACAATTTAGGAAACATAGCGGTAAATAATACTTATCTGTTAAATGATTCTAAAACCTTGAAAGCTATACTGTTTTTAGCTATTCAACAAAAAATTATACCAAGAGATGTTGATAAAATCATAACAGCAGAAGTTGATGGAATACCAGTTGCTATGACTCTCGCACATCTGCTCAACGTTGACTGTGTTTATGCAAGAAGAAAGAAACCTTTAGGAACAACAAATTGTATAGCAGAGGACATTCAATCTATGAGTTCAGGAAGAGTTGAAACAATTTATCTCCCTGAAAAATTTATTAACCATAACGAGAGAGTCTTAATAGTAGATGATGTAATTAGATCTGGATCAACGCAGAAAGCTTTAGTCGAACTTGTCAGACGTTCAAGTGGTATCCCAGTTAAAATAATTATTCTAACAGGAATTGGGAAGCACTGGGGCAAAATAACCGAACTCAATAGAATACCATTTAAAATTCTAAAATCCTTTCCAGAAGATTCAGGATAAATGAGGGATAAAATGTTTACAGAAGCACTAAAAAATTACAATCAAGAAGAGATAACTATAGGAGTATTGGGATCACATTCAGCTTTAGATGTTCTAGATGGTGCAAAAAGAATCGGATTCAGAACAGCTGTTATAGTTGAAAAAGGCAGAGAAGAACCTTACACACGATTTTCACGAATTATTGATGATGTATTTACCTTAGATAATTTTTCAGATATCTTCAATGTTCAAGATGATCTAATTGAGAAGAACTGCATATTTGTACCAAATAGATCATTTGTTGTGTACTGTGGTTACAATCGTATTGAGAAAGAGTTTAAAGTCCCTATTTTTGGAAGTCGAGAATTATTAAAAACTGAGGAAAGGACAGGTTTACATAACTATTATCGTCTTCTAGATGAAGCAAAAATAAGATACCCAAAAGTGTATAAGAAAGCTAAAGACATTGAAGGACCTGTTATATGTAAAATCCCCCATGCTAAACAAAGAGTAGAAAGAGGATTTTTCATAGCAAAAAACCGAGAAGAGTTTGAAGAAGAGATTGAGAAAAGAATAGAGCGTGGATCTATCCGAGAGGATGATTTACGAGAAGCAGTGATTGAAGAATTCATATCTGGTGTGACATTTAATTTCAATTTCTTTTATTCACCACTGTTTAAGAGAACAGAATTATTAGGGATAGACAGAAGATTTGTTACAGATCTTGACGGTATTGTCAGGCTTCCAGCCAATCAACAAATAAATATGGCTTTTGAAGAAGAGATGAAAGAAATAGGCAATTATGCTGTAACTTTGAGAGAATCTATGTTGAGATTTGTATTTCCAATGGGTGATCGATTTGTTGAAGCGACTAAGCACTTCTACCCTCCTGGAATGATCGGTCCATTTGCCTTACAAACAATGATAACTAAAGATTATGAATTCGTAGTATTTGACGTTTCTACAAGAATGGGCGGAGGAACTAACAGTTTTATGGGAATAGGGAGTCAATATTCAGCTGTTTATTGGGGTGAGCCTACCTCAGCAGGTAAAAGAGTAAGCATGGAGATTAAAAAAGCTATTGAGCAAAATCGATTAAAATATGTTCTAACGTAAAAAATTACTTTCCACATCTTTGTTTATCCCTATTTATTTCATTTCAGGATTTACATTGATTTGCAAACTGAATTTACACAGAACAATACTATCATCTCGCAGTTTATCCTTCTAATGGGTCTGTTTCAGGCATATTCTCTTCTTTGAGTATTATACATAAATCTAAAATATTAAAAAGCAATTCCCTTCGCTTTTCCTTGAACACTTTGATAATCTCTACAATAGGAAGCCATTCTGCATTGCAAATACTCTATGGAGCAAAGCAGGAGGGATTCAACACCAAAGTTTATTGCCTAAGAGGAAGAGAAGAGCTGTACAAAAGGTACCCAGTTGCTCAAGAAATAATTCTTCTTGATTCTTACGAAGATTTACTAAATCTAGAACCAGCAAATAACGAGATATTCATACCTCACGGAACTCTTATAGCAACCTTGGGAAAAAGAGCTCTTGACATCCAGATTCCTGTTTTTGGCAACAAAGAAGGAATGCACTGGGAAATGGTAAGAGAAAATAATCTCAAACTCTTAAAAGAAGCTAACATTAGAACACCAAAATCATATCAACCTGATGAAATTGATAAACTTGTAATCGTTAAATTCCCTGGGGCAAAAGGAGGATTAGGATATTTCATTTGTTCATCTCAGCTTGAGTTTGAACAAAGAATATCAGAACATCTTTCTAATGGATTAATAACAAAGGAAGATGCTAAATTAGCTCAAATACAAGAATATGTAGTTGGTGTTACTATGTATCCTCATTATTTTCATTCAGTAATCCATGAAAGAGTTGAGATGCTTGGTATCGATCGAAGATATGAAACTAATGCTGATGCATTGGGAAGATTATCTCAAGAAAACTACAAAATTGATCCTACTTACAAAGTTGTAGGAAATCAGCCCTTGATTGCCAGAGAATCGCTTTTACCAGAAATTCTAGAATGTGGAGATAGATTAGTTGATGCAGCAGCAAGATTATTTTCTCCTGGACTTTTAGGGCCGTTCTGCATTGAAATGTCTATTACTCCTGAAGAAATAGTTGCTTTTGAATTCACTAGTAGAATTGTTGCAGGAACAACATTATATACAAACGGGTCGCCTTATTCCCAATTCCTTTTTGATGAAAATATGAGTATGGCTAGAAGGATAGGGAGAGAGATAAAACAGGCAATGGGACAAAGAAGATTAAGAGAACTCTTAACATAACTAAATAGGAAAGATATCAATGGATAAAATAGGTATTTTTGACTTTGGTGGCCAATACTGTCACTTGATTGCAAGACGAATTCGTGATCTTGGAGTGTATGCGGAGATTATCTATGAACCTACAAATGAGTACAAAGGTTTTATCTTATCCGGAGGACCTGGAGATGTCTATAGAGAAAAATCACCAAAGTTACCAGATAATTTCTTTGATAAAGTCAATGTACCAGTACTTGGCATATGCTATGGACATCAGATGATTATACAAACCCTAGGAGGAGATGTAAATATTGGTAAGGAGAGAGAATATGGTAGAAAGATGGTTACTTTAAACCTTTCTTCACCACTTTTTGAAGGATTAGCTGAACAAGAAAGAGCATGGATGTCTCACTTTGATGAAGTTAAAAGATTGCCAGAAGGTTTCGAGGCAATAGGAAATACAGATGTGTGTGACGTAGCTGCTTATCAGAATCTTGACAAAAACATTTTCGGTGTTCAATTTCATCCAGAAGTTGTTCACACACCAAATGGAGTGGTAATTCTTGAGAACTTCCTGAAAATTGCTAACTGCAAAAGAGAATGGAAACTTGAAAGATGGGTAGAGAAAAGATTAAAAGAAATCAAACAACAAGTGGGAGATAAGAAGGTTATAATGGGAGTAAGTGGGGGAGTTGATAGTACTGTTGCGGCAGTTATGCTTGCAAAAGCTGACATCAATGCTCATTTTATTTATGTTGATACAGGGTTGATGAGGTCCTATGATACTAAAGAAGTCAAGGAAATATTTTCTAATTTAGGAATCAAAAACTTTCTTGCAGTGAATGAAGAGAAGAGATTTCTCGAAGCACTCAAAGATATTACTGACCCTGAGAAAAAGCGTGAAATCATAGGTAATATATTTATAGAAATATTCGAGGATAATGCCACAAAGATAGGTGAATTTGATTTCTTAGGGCAAGGAACAATCTATCCTGATAGAATTGAAAGTGCTCAACCAAGTGAACATGCGAATGTGATAAAATCTCATCATAACGTTGGAGGTTTGCCTAAAAAGATGGCATTGAAGCTTGTTGAACCGTTGGAGGATCTCTACAAAGATGAAGTAAGGAGAATAGGAAAAATGATGAACCTGCCTGAAAAATTCATTAATCGCCATCCTTTTCCAGGACCTGGTCTAGCTATACGAATCTTAGGAGATATAACAAAAGAGAGACTAGATATTCTAAAGAAAGCAGATACTGTTGTTACTCAAATCATTGAAGAAAATGGATTATATGATAATTTGTGGCAAGTGTTCCCTGCGTTAATTCCTATCAAATCTGTAGGGGTAATGGGAGATAAAAGAACCTATGAATATATAATAACCATTAGAGCAGTTGAATCTTTAGATGCGATGACAGCTGATTGGAGCAAGTTACCCTATGAGATATTAGAAGAGATTTCTAATCAAGTGATTAACAAAGTTCATGGGATCAATAGGGTTCTTTATGACATCACCAGTAAACCCCCTGGAACAATAGAATATGAATGATTTACAAGGAATGTAACCTAAATGATAGATAAGAAGAAAGAATTAGCAAGATTATTATTGAAAGATAAAATTCTGAAATATGGTGAATTTACTCTTAAATCAGGAGAAAAGTCATGGTTTTATGTTGATCTGAGACTTATCTCTTCATTTCCTAAAACTTTTGAATTCGTTATTGGATGTTATATTGATTTAGTTAAGAAAATTGAGAATGTGGAAGCCTTTGCTGGCGTTGCAGTTGCAGGAATCCCTTTTTCTTCTGTTATGGGTTATTTACTAAATTTACCATCGATCATTGTTAGACCTCAACCTAAAGAGCATGGACTAAAGAAATTAGTTGAAGGTAATATTCCAGTTTCTTCAAAAGTTGTTTTAGTCGATGATTTGATTACAACTGGGAGCAGTAAAATACCAGGAATTTTGGCCTTAAGAGACAAAAATTTCAAGGTCGAAGATATGGTAGTTTTAGTGGATCGAAGTCAGAGCAATTTGGAGGAATTAATTGATTTGAATATTAATCTTCATGCGTTCATATCTATAGAAGAGCTATTCAAACTATGTTTAGAGTTAGATAAGTCATACATTTCCGAAGAAGAAAAAGAATTGATAAGAACCAATCTCAACTAGTATATGAATTTCTTTCTTAATTTAGAAGATTGTTCAGCATATCTTGAAGTTCTTTTGCTTTTTCTGCAGGAGACGGAGAATAAATTACACCTCTACTTACATTCACCATAGTTTTAGTTTTAAAACTCTTTAATAGTGTATCAGCACTTCCTCCTTGTTCTCCTACACCAGGAACCAGAGCTATAGCATTTTCTCCAACTATACGATGTATTTCTAGGATATCTGAAGGTTCAACATGAGCCGTTGCACCAATAACGCAACCATCTGAATTTGCTTCTTTACATAACTGAGCAATATGTTGATAGAGAGGTTTTCCTTGTATTGATGCTTCTTTCTGCAGGATAGCTTGAGGATTAGACATCAACGTTAAAACAATAATTCCCAAACCAGATTTATGAGCCAATTCTGTTGTTTCTTGTACGTTACCACTGTAAGGATTAAAAGTAAAAGCGTCAAAACCTTCTTCTCTGAACCAGAAAATTGCTGATTCATTGGATGAGCCTATATCTCCTAGTTTATGGTCAGACATTGAAAGCATTTGCCTGTTATGTATCTGTTTGTTTATCATGATCATATCGTCTATAGTTAATCCTAAGGTGTATTGTCGATTTATTTTGATGACACTAGTATAAGGCTGTCTCTTATACACATCTGACGC
>JAGXNV010000106.1 GCA_019894795.1 Candidatus Heimdallarchaeota archaeon
CAATCAACTGGTAGAGATTTGCCTAAAGAGATTCTAGACATGCTCATCACAATTGGTAAAGAAAATAAAAAAGCGTAAAACAAAGGAGGAGATAAACTCTCCTTCCTATCAAATCTTTTTAGTAATTTTATTCAATTTATCTAAGTAATATTTAATTGAATTTTCGAAATTTTTCCCAGTAATTACATGTATATCCTTTTCTGGGTATTTGAGAATAACCAGAAATTCAGAAAGTGAATAGAAGAGATCAAGTCCTTCAAGAGATGATAATTCTAGTTGTCTTTCACAAAGATATGTTCTCCACGTTTCTCTTCTGAAATCAGAGAAAAGATGCTTCCATTCCCAAATCTTTAACCCCCATTCATAGAAATTAAAATCCCAGATTGGATTCATTATCCCAACTGTTTCCCAATCAATAATACCTGTAATATTCATGGTTTCTTTTGATTCTACAAGAATCTGATCTTCGTGAATATCAGCATGCACAAGAACATGATTCATGTTTGCAATCTCTTCTAAGATAGTAAGCCATTTAGATAGAGAATCATTAGAAATTAGTGTGTCGAGAGATTGAAAATTGTATCTTTGCCCCCAATATTCAATAACTCCTTGAATATATAGAATTGCCTCTCTGACTTGCTCTGGATTTAAGATTGCTTTCTCCCAATTTTGGGTTGTGATATTATTAGGGGTTTCTTCAGGTTTTATAAACAAAGAGGTATCTATTCCTTCTAAATCAATATTATGCCACAGTGGGATGACTTTAGCTAACTCTAGAAGCAATTTTCGAACATCTTCTTCTTTCAGTTCATCTTCATATTTAGCAAAAGCTTCTCCTTCTTTTCTTGTAACAACTATGAAATCGTAATAAGAAATTTCTTTATCAGTAACTCTTTCAACTAACTTTGGAACAGGTAAAAGGTCTAAATCATTCATTGCTTCATAGGCGATAGCTTCCCTTTCTAGCCATTCTATCCCTCTTGGATCTCTTGGAAACATAAACACTAGTTCTTCTGTATAAAGTACTAATTTCCTCCACCCGTCGAAATTGACTTTAATTTGATGAGGAAGAAGATTGAATCTCTCACAGAACTTTTCAAATTGTCTATAATTCAATACACCTAATACACTACTGTCGTATTCCATCAAACCCAACATATGTAAGTATAAACATGCTTTACTTAACTTTTTCTAAAATTTTACTATTGTCATAATGATATCTATTCTGGTTTCTTCGATAAGTTTATTATCGTTTTAAGAGGATAAATGCTAATGACACTGAATCATGACACCATTGAGCTAGCTGGAGTGACAAAAGAAGAAAAACTCAGTGAAGAGAAAAAACAAATCAATACTGCTCTAAATGCTCAACACAAAAAATGGTTCGATAATCTTCCATTCTTTATTATATCACTGGTTTTTGCAACAGGCACTTTTATTGGAGGATATTTTGTTAGAATGAATGTATTAGCGGATTCCATAATTCAAGCAATAGTTTTTGTGATAACAGTAGGATTTTTCGTAGTACCGCTTTCTTGGTTATTCAACAAGTTATGGCAACTATTTTTAAAAGAAAAATAAAGCTAATGTAGCTACTGGATTTTTATTAGTTACCTTTATAATTATCTTAACAGATTAAGGATTAATGGTTAATTTCAGTTGGAGGAAGTTATTACCTATATTGTTCTGCTTGATATTTATTACAAGTTTCATGATTATACCTGTTAAATCTATTGGCCAAAAGGAAACAATATTTCTTACTGAACTTGAAGATCGTTATTCTAAAAGATTAGTATCTGCAAATGTTGTTGACAGTGAAGGAAGACTTCATGTTTTTGTTAAGATGGATTTTGACAACAGTACCTTTGTGATATTACACATCTTCGACAATCAAATGCAAGAAATATTCCGCGATACTCTTTCTAAAAGCATCTTTCAAGCTTACGTTATGAATGAGAAAATTGTTCTAGTTTTCTCTTATGCAGGAAGCTATTATGGAACTTTAGTTGAGATGTTTATCTGGAGTGAGACTTCAACCAATTTTCATCAAGCTTTCACATCATTTGAAGGGTATATAGATTTAGATATTCAAATTGGGGATGATTGTATCTACATCCTCTCATATGAAGCTCATTTGCAAGGGACTCGGATAGCTCAGAATACAGCTTATTTGAATGGAACTATCATTGAAAAAAGCTATACTGTTCCATTCTCATCATATACGTTAGCTTCTCTTCATATGCTTGAAGGAGAACTTTTCGCATTCTATGATATGCGCATGGAAGAATACGTAAATTATACTTCCTGGAGAACGCTAATAATTGCTGGTATTACAGGAAATGATGAGTATTATAATTCAACTATTCTTATCATAGATTCAGATATATATCTATCTCAATTGTTTGTTGGTGAGGATGGAAAGTTTCATCTTACATTGCTTGATTTTCAACTTTTTTACAGTACATCTTTCTCAATAAATGACTCCATCACAATGGAATCATTTCACACAATAAATCTGGGCCATTATAACTATGAAGAATACAGGATGATCTCCTATCAAAATACATCCTTCTTTATATTTACAATAACATTATACTTGGAGACTTACTCTCCTTCAACATTCAATCCATATGTTTCTTCATCGAAAATTTCAGTCGTTGAAGATACAAACCAGACAATTTCTCTTTTTTCATTTTTTGTTGACGAAGTTTTTGCTTTTTATGCATATTGGGATGAGGGTACAGTTGATAGAATATCCTTAACAATTTTTGAAAATGGGACGTATATTGCTAGTTATCCTTCAGTCATCGATTCTAGAACAATGGCTGGTTTCAACTTCAAAGATAGATATGTTATGTCAATTAATATCATGACTGATGCTAATATTGAATTACCTGTTAAACCCTTCTTATTTGATATAGTAAACTATTCTAGTTTTGCGTATTTCTGGATAAAATACTGGTATACTATTGTAATCCCTGTGGTTATTTTAGGCACAGTCTATCTGATTTTTAGAAAGAGGATAAATCGAGGATTTGTTAAATTTAGGAAATTCTTGGTAAGACCTATAAAGCCGGATGTTTCTACTTTCAAATTAATCTTCATCAACATCTGGTTGTATCTAACCAATATTTTTAGCGTTATATTATCTCTATGGCGAGCAAACAAAAAAAGATTATTTATCAGCTTACTAGGATTAGCTATTCTAGCCTCAATTGTTGTGACAAGCACAACTCTTTACGATTCTAAAGCCAGTAATCTAATTGTTGAATATGCTAGAAATGCCGATTTTGGAAACAATAACTCAGACTCTCTCAACTTCCATATGGATCTACTATCTTTTTCTGGGTTAGAATCAGATAAAATCAATTCTAATATAACAGAACAAACTTTAGATGAAGTATTCTATAGCTTACAAACAAAATCTCAATATTTACCACAATATATTGAGGATTATTTTTACGGGTTGACAGCAGATGTAGTTGGCTTTCAAATATCTTCTTATGAAGATATTACATATATGAGTTACAAAGGATATATGAGTAACTACTCTTCGATAATAAATAGTTTTCTTGAAAGCGGTAGATTACCTACTGGTCCTAATGAAACTATAATATCGGTTGCCAATGCTTTTGCATATGGTATCAACTTAAATGACATTTTGACAATTAATGCAACAAATTCTCCAGGAGATGTAGATATAGATTCAATTGATATGAAAGTTGTGGGTTTATATCAACAACCTTCATATTCACAAATTGAAAATGCTTGTGAATTGCAAAATATCCCTTCAGATCCCATCAAATTCTTTACTTATGAAGAATCGCTAATTGTTCCATTGGAATTTTACTTGAAGAACTTCGAGAATGTTACTAGATATCATTTAGGGATTTATGGTACCATACAATTTGTCTATGATTTTTCAGATACAAATGCCGATGCAATAACCACTTTGATGGAAGAAGTCATTGTATTGAGAGCAGAAGGTGCTATTGCTTTGTCTACTTCAAGAACAGGATATTGGATGATTGGGAATGAATTAATAAACGAATTTTCAGAAATTTCTCTCCTCCTATCTGTTTCTCAAATGCTAGTTGTATTGCTATCTATACCCATACTCTATCTGGCATGGTTTTTAGTGTTCGAAGTAAATGAATTATTTGGTTCAAGTTTTAAACAAGAAATTAAGATTTTAAGATCAAAAGGTGTTTCAACGGGAACGATAACCTTTTCTTATTCAATGATGAAATTCTTTGAATCTTTTGTAGCAACGTTCTTAGGATTCGGATTAACGATGATACTACTTCCTATATTATTGAAAGTAGACAAATTCCTAACATTCAACGACAAAATATACGAAATAAGTATGACCAGCCTTCCAGTATCAATGGCTATAACTTTCGTATTGTTAATTATAATTTCTGTCCCAAGAATAATTAAGTTGGCAAGGAAGGATGAACAAAGAGTCAAATCACCAAGAAGATTCGTACAAGTATTGAAACTTTTACGATTGCACTATATTTTCTTGATTATTTTAGGAGGTATAATAGTAGGACTTGGCTTCTTTTTAGTAGAAGTATTGGGTTATATCTTAGCAGCTTTCGGTTTGCAACTCATTTTGATGATATTTGTTTATACAATAGGTATAGGTGCAATGATAATTTTATTAGGTGTAGGGCTTCTACTAAAAGATTTACATAAACTTCTAATGATAGTAGTAAGCAAATTAACGTGGTCAGCAAGAAAATCTATCACTTCATTTTCCCTAGTTGAAGTAAGAGCAGATCTGAACCTTTTCAATAACACATTTTTAACTTATACTATCTTAATTGGATTGTTAATCCCATTCATTATAACACCCATCAAAATTCAAAATCAAATTACGAACCAATCATATTTCTATGGAGGAGGAGACATTTATATTAATTCGTGGAATGAAGCAAATATTCCACTACAAGAGTTAAGAGTAAATTATAGCTCTATCGAGAATGTAGCAAACATTACCCAGCTATCTGTTAGCTATGGAAGCACAAATCTCCATGTACTAATATTAGATAATCCTATTGATTTCTTAGCAACGTCATATAAACCTACGAAAAATCTCTATGATGACTGGGAAAACGATATCAAAAGTCTTCAAGAAGAGAACACGATGTTAGTTTGTCGACCATTCTCAATTCATGCTGCGGGTGAAAAAGATTCTTTCAGTTTTATCGGAGCCAATTATTCATATGTAGAATTCAGCATTACTGGAGTATTTGATTATTTTCCCATTATCTTTGATATAGGAGATATCGCAAATGCTGGCCTCTATACATATGAATTAGTAATGTCTCAGGATAATTTCTTGAAAATTATTGACGGAATATATGTTACAGGAATAATGTTGGATAGGTTGCTGATAAAAGTCAAACCACTAGTAAATCATATCGAATTAGCAAATCAGATTGAAGATGATTACGGATTAGATGCGTATAGCTGTAAAGAACAGGCTGATTCAGCACTATTGCTTTACTTCCCATTCTACTCTATGGTAGTAGCAGAATTTGTATTTGGAATCATCATCTGTTTTGCTGCAATTATATTCACAAGCTTGAGTAATCCACTTAAAATCTTACAAAGAAGAACTGTGAAACATGATGCATTAAAGAAGATAGGTATCTCAACGCGTCAAATAATATTTGTATCTGCAATTGAGCTTTTTATAGCAGCTCTCTTGCCAGGATTAATCCTTGGGGGATTAGCCGGTTATGGTCTGGAAAGAGCTTTCAATCTCCTCTTGATTGAATTCACTTATGATATCTTACCTTATGCTATGCCTTTCCCATTTGTATTAGTCATATGTCTATTTGTAGGGATACCATTGATGTTTTTTGGTATTTATTATCTCTCGATGAAGAGGAATTTTGCAAAATATCAACCAAGGAACCTGGAGTGAAAAAATATGATACGATGTATTGACCTGATAAAGATCTATCACGATCCAACAACAGATTACAAAGTAGCTGCTTTAAGAGGTTTAGACTTAGACATCAAAGAAGGCGATTTAGTTTCAGTGATCGGTCCTAGTGGCGCTGGAAAAACCACTTTAATCAAAATCTTAGCTGGAATTGAACTTCCTACGAGTGGACAAGTAAGTATTGGTGGGCTAAGATTTGATCAATTGAATGAATATGAAAGAAGAGAATTTAGATTCTACCACCTAGGCTTAATCAACCAGTTTATCAGTGATAATCTCTTCTCTCATCTCTCAGTAAAACAGAATCTTCTAATTCCGAAAAAACTGTTCTATTTACCTAAAGAACAAGCAAAGAAGGATGTTGAAGAAATAGCTAAATTGCTCAATCTAAGACATGTTTACAATAATACTGTAGCAAAACTTTCAGGTGGGGAAGCAATGAGATTATCGATGGGAGTGGCTCTTGCTAAAGAACCAAAAATCCTTCTTGCTGATGAACCAACCGGTCAACTAGATACAAAAAACACTCAGGATATTATTGATGCTATTCGACAAGTAAACTCTGCTTTGGGAAAAACAATTGTCGTTGTTACGCATGATATCAGATTTAGAACAATATTCGAAAAGAGTTTCATCATTCGAGATGGAAGACTCTCTGGTATAAGTAGAGATATGGATCGAGACGAGTTAGAATTTCTTATACATTCCTCCGAAGTGAATCGTTCATATATGGATGCTTCAAACTTTGTGAGAGTTCCTGACGAGGTCAAAACAACCACGACCCTGAAAGATGTTGTGGAATTTGATACTCATCCTTCTAGAAGGTTAGGTCTCTTCTGGAACCCAGATGTAATAACAAGAGAACAAATTTATGAAATCATTTCCAAACCTGCACATGAAACAGAAGAAAAGGTCTCTCAACTCTCATTTAAGGACGTTGAACATCTATTAGGGCGAGAATTTATTCCTCCAGCAAAGAAGAAAAATTTGATTAGAATTAAGAATGTTACAAAAGGATATCATTCACAAGCAGGCTATAATGAAGTAATTAAGAATATGAGTCTTAATGTCCATGAAGGAGATTTCATCTTCATTTCTGGTCCTAGTGGGGTTGGTAAAACCACTCTTCTGAATATCATAGCTGGTTTACTCAAACCTAATGATGGAATAGTAAATGTTCTTGATTATCCAATCAATCAAGAGAAAGAAAGGGAAATCTCAGCTTTCAGATTAGCTAATATTGCTTACGTTACACAACACAATAATCTTTTTGACCCAATTACAGTCCATGAGAATTTCTTAATTCCAAGTATCTTCTCTGACCTAGAATTTGATGTAGAATATAATGATTCTATTGTCAAAGAATGTCATATTGGTCACCGTCTAGAGGCGTATCCTTACGAATTGTCAGAAGGTGAGAAACAACGAGCTGCTTTAGCTTCAGCCTTATCCAGAAAAACAAAAATCATACTTGCTGATGAGCCTACAGCTAATCTTGATACAGAACTTGCAAGACATATCATAGATCTTCTGATGGATATTGTTCGGATTAACAAGGCCACAGTTATTACTTGTTCTCACGATTTAACTCTGTTGAGACCAGGATTCCGTCACTTGAAGATGTTAGATGGAAAAATAGCTGAAGACAGTAGAATTACAAAAGAGAATCTAGAGACTATCGTTAGGGAATATTTACAAATTCAAGAGAGTAAGAAATAGCCATTAAGAGTGCTCAGGTAAATATTACGCTTGGAACTATAACTTATGGACCTTTTCTCACAAATGCTGCTGGAGAAATTGATATCAATTTCCCTCTAGATCACTTATTTCCAGTTGGAGTTGAATTTCCACCAGAAGAATCAACTTATAATGCATCAATCACAATAACAGTGAGTAAAATCGGTTACAACCCAGCTTTTATCGAAAAACAAATGATCATTACACTTAATTCCTACATACTGTCTATAAGCCCTTCTCCACCGCTAATCAAGGAAGGTGATGATCTCAATTTGTATCTAGATGTGAAAACTCAAATTGAAGCTACAATTTGGACTAAAACTGCCCAAGTTAGTGTTGGTGAAACCATTATTAATGATAGTACAACTGGTCTCCCCGAGATTACATTAGCTGCTTCTATTTCTATTGACTACGCTATAATAAAAGAGGCAATAGAAACAAGTGCAGAAGGATTTCCTTTACTACATATACGCATATCTACAAACATTCTCGATCCTGATGAATTCGCTTTTGAAATCCATATCACACCTTTAAAGACATTGGAAAGAATTTATTCTTGGATAGAAACTGCGCTTCAATCGACTTGGGTTAAGGTACTAACATCTCTGACAGTTATGTGGGCTTTGTTGTGGAAACAATTCAGACTTAGAATACTAAGAACTCTCAGAAGATGTCCTTATTGTGGAGAAACAGGTAGAAGTAAGTACCCAACTTGTCGTTATTGTGGAGAAGTTATTCATAAAGAGAAGTTACCTGAAAAAGAACCAGAGAAGGATCCAGATCCTCCTAAGATAGATGCTGGTTACTGATAATTCTTTTCATCCTTCTTTTTCTTTTTTTCATTTTGAAATATTTTTGATTAACTCTGTAATGTCATTTCTACATTTATCTGGAAAAATGAGAAGATTGTTAAACTTAGGTTTTGAAAGACTTGCAACTACATCTGAAACTTCAGAAATCTGCTTTATATCACCGTTTTTCATCTGTATCAGAATTTTGAATGCTTTATCTGGATCATAATATCTAGAACCAAATTGATCAATAGCCCAAGCATTTGCTGGATATCCATACTTTCGAACTATGAAATTAATCTTCTCATGATTTTCATGAACAGAATGTGCCATCTCTTCGGTAAGAGGAATACTTTTGTATAATTTTCTGTGAAGAATATCTCCCGCTAATTGTTTGATGAAATCATCATTTGTTTCTTTTCTAGAAGAGAGATGTAGTTGAGTATACATAATATCATCAGTTAAAGGAATAAGAGTTTCCCAGTGAGGATTTTCTGCAAATTCTCTTATAAAAGGTAGAACATGTATTTTCTTATCTTCTTCGATTTTCTGTAATAACTGAGCAATAAATAACTTCATCATATACTCCCAACAGCGAACAGTTTTATGGAAATAAACCCTCGAGAATTGCATATAAAGCGCAATAACTACTTGTTCTGTGGATTGTAAACCTTTTTCTCTTACAACTAAATCCCCATCTCTTGAAATTTCCAACATAGCAAAAAGCCTCTCTAGATTATAGAGGCCAAAAGAAACACCTGTTGCCATAGAATCTCTCATCAGATAATCTAACGAATCCGCGTCTAGTTGGGATGCAATAATTTGATTAAAGAACCGTTTATCACTTACACTTTTTCCAAGAATTAGGTTTGCCATTTTCTTTCTATCAAATCCTTCTCTTTCAAGAATTACTGCAATTTCGGAATTATCAGAACGGACAATCTGTTCAGTGATGTTCTGAACAG
>JAGXNV010000107.1 GCA_019894795.1 Candidatus Heimdallarchaeota archaeon
ATAGGGAGGAGATAAATCAAGCCATGCACCTTGGAAACTTAACAGTAACTGATTATCCTATACCTGAGGTTTATAGTAATTATCATAACCCAGACATAGTCAAATACACTTACGATTTAGATAAAGCATTTGACTGGCTAACTCCTGGTTATAACCTAAGTCAACCAATACCATATTTATTAGAAACTTTGTTAATTCTAGGTGGAGTAATTATAATAATGAGCGCAATTCCTACTTATTTCATAACCAAGGGATTGTTTGATTATAGAAAATCAAAGAGAAAAGATTCAGAAATTTCTGCAAACGATACAGATTCCACAAAAGATATGTAGTGAGAATCTTTCTCTTTCTTGAATCACATGAATTACCAGTTTGAGATGAGTAAAGAATTTGCTGAGAAACTAGATTTAGATGATAAATTAGCTAGTTTCAAAGAAAGGTTCTATGTTCCTAAGGATTCAATATACGTAAATGGAAATTCTTTAGGATTATTACCTAAAGATGGTGAAGAAACGCTATTAAGAGTTCTTGATGAATGGAAAACTTTAGCAGTGAAAGGGTGGATGAGTGCTGAATTACCTTGGTTCTATCAAGCAGAGAAATTAGGAGAAAAAGCTGCGAAGTTGGTAGGTGCAACTGCTGATGAAGTAGTTGCTACAGGAACTACTACAGTAAATCTTCATGCTCTTGTAAGCTCGTTTTATCAACCGGAAGGAAAAAAAACGAAAATTCTAGCTGATGATTTAAATTTTCCTACAGATATTTATGCTCTTCGAAGTCAAGTTAAATTGAAAGATTTAGATCCAGAAGATCATCTCATTCTAGTTAGAAGTGATGATGGTATAACAATAGATGAGAAGAAAATTATTGAAATGATGACAGATGAAATTGCTCTCATTGTTCTTCCTTCTGTACTTTTCAGAAGTAGCCATTTATTAGATATCAAAAGAGTGACAGAAGAAGCTCATAAGAGAGGGATTAAGATAGGGTGGGATTGTAGCCATTCGGTAGGTGTTGTACCTCACTATTTCGATGAGTGGGAAGTTGATTTTGCTTTCTGGTGCAGTTATAAATATTTGAATGGTGGTCCAGGTTCAAGTGCATTCATTTATGTCAACAAGAAACATTTTGGTCTTGAAGCAGCTCTTACTGGATGGTTTGGATATGTTAAAGAAAAACAGTTTGAGATGAATCTTGATTTTGAACAATCTAATACAGCTGGTGGATGGCAAATTTCCTCTCCATCGATTTTAGGTTCAGCTGCTTTAGAAGGATCATTGAATCTAACCTTAGAGGCAGGAATTGAAAAAATTAGAGAAAAATCACTCAAGATGACAAGTTACCTAATCTATTTAGTTCAAAAAATCCTTCTCTATACTCCATATAATTTTACTATTGGAACACCTTTAGATGAAGATAGACGTGGAGGACATGTTGCATTAGAGCATAGAAATGCTCAAACAATTAGTGCAAAACTTATGGAAAAAGGGGTTATTCATGATTTTCGACCCCCTAATATAATTCGAATCACTCCTTGTGCACTCAACAACAACTTTGTTGAGATTTGGAAAATTATCAATTTAATCAAAGATATAATAGATGAAGATTAACTCCATCCTTCTTCCTTGATTTATTTCCTAACATTTAATAAGAGATGCTAGAAGAGAGAGTAGAGGTAGTTATTTGCTAGCTGTTGAAACTAAAAATCTTACCAAAATGTTTCATAAACTAAAAGCTGTTGATGAACTCAATTTAGAGATCAAAGAAGCAGAAATCTACAGTCTTTTAGGACCTAATGGCGCCGGGAAGACAACCACAGTTCGAATGCTCACAGGTTTATTACGACCAACAATAGGTGGAGCAACAGTATTAGGTTTAGATATATCAAAAAACCTACAAGAAATAAGAAGTCGAGTAGGTCATCTCACTGAAACACCAGCACTTTATGAGCGTTTAACTGTTAGACAGAATCTAGACTTTTTTGCTAAGCTTTACAAAGTTCCAGAAATTGAAATCAAACCAAGAATAGAAGAAATTGTTGATTTGTTTGAGTTACCTGAGAAGTTAGACGAACCTGCAGGAACATTATCAAAAGGTATGAAGCAAAAAGTTGCAATAGCACGTGCTATGTTTCATAAACCTGAATTAATTTTTCTAGATGAACCTACAGCTTCTTTATCTCCTGAATCAGCAAAAATAGTCAGAGAACAGATTGTAAAACTAGCCAAGAAAGAGAAGAGAACCTTTTTCATTTGTACTCACAATTTGTTTGAAGCAGAGAGACTTTCTTCAAGAGTGGGTATAATAAATCATGGAAGACTTGTTGCTCAAGGATCTCCATTAGAACTAAGAGAAATGCGAAAAGACGAAACAGTAACTATTTTTAGATTTTCAACTTGGGAAATTAATACAAAAGAATTTTTTGAAGATATGAAAATTGAAATTGTTGACCAAAATCAAGACCAAAAGTACGTTTCAGTTATCATCAAAGACATCGAAAAACAAACCCCTAGTATTATTAATTCATTAGCTAAGAACAACTTTCAACTAGTTGAAGTAAAGCACGAATTTCCAACATTGGAAAGAATATATTTAGAACTGGTGGAGTTGGAAGGGGTTCCTCGAGAAGAAAATAGCATGGAGGAGAACTAGATGGATTGGGGAAGAGTGAAAGCTTTAGTAAGAAAAGATCTTCGCGAGATGTTCAAATCGAAGTACATTTTATCAGCAGTTATTGGTATGCCTATTCTATTTGCGATATTTATTCCCTTAAGTTCATTGTATCCCTTAGTTGCTATAGATTCAAGCGAATTCGAAGGAGGGGATGAATTTCCTGCTTATTTCACAGATTTGTTCGCTCAAGTGATTCCTAATTGGGATACTGCTGGAGCACAAGGTCAAATATTAATAATAATGGCTTACATAATGTACATCGTAGTTCTTCTTATACCTATAATCTTACCAGCTGTTACAGCGTCTGAAACGATTATAGGAGAGAAAGAAAGAAAAACTATGGAAGCTTTGCTAGCTTCACCTCTATCTGAAACAGAACTGGTAACGGGAAAGATACTATCTTCATTCATCCCCTCAGTTGCAGGAACTGCTTTTGCAGCACTTATTTATAGTATAATTACAAATATCATGATCTATCCGTATACTAATTCAATTATGTTTCTTGATGCATTATCATTAGTTTTTCTGTTTGTGATTGCACCTTTGTTATCAATTTTATCAGTGGAACTGATGATATTGATTTCAACAAGAGTAACAAGTGTAAGAGATGCATATCAGTTAGGTTCGTTAGTTGTTTTACCTTTAATGATGCTAATAGTAGGAGTAGTTGTAAGTTACCTTTTTATCTCTACAATTGCATTGATAGCTGCTGTAGCTCTATTGCTTATATTATGCGCAATATTTTTCAAAATAGCTACAAATGTATTTGATAGAGAAAGGGCAATAGTGAAACTTGTATAGTTTCACCTTTATTACCATTTTTCATGGTGTATTTTGTTTTCATCATATCTCTCCGATGGAGGTTTTTCCTCATCAGGATACCCTAGTGCTATGATAGAAACTGGATAAATTTCTTCAGGTAATTCTAGCAATTTTTGCATTTGGGGATATATTTCTTCATTTGGATATACTCCACACCAGACACTTCCTAGGCTCAACGAATTTGCAGCAAGAAGGATATTTTGTGTAGCAGCTGCACAGTCTTGAATCCAAAATCCTCTAGTATCAGCTTTTGTGGTGTTGCCACATACAACTATAGCAAGATTAGCTGTTGCAAGCATTTTTGTATATTTATGAAATTCAGGAATTTTATCGAGTGTTTCTCTTTTCCTAATGACTATAAATTCCCAAGGTTGTTTATTAGCAGCTGAAGGAGCGCTCATTGCTGCTTTTAAAAGAGAAGTTATTTGTTCGTCTGAAACAGTTTGATCTGTAAATTTCCTAATACTTCTTCTTGATAATATGTTTTTCATTTAATCACCTAATATATCTTTTACAAATTCATCCTTAAATTTATTGCAAAATCTAAAATTCTTCTAAAGTTTGAATATTCTAGCAAAAGATAAAAGAATGATATTGTAATTTTAGGTTTATGGATATTGGTCTTTCGATTCCAATAAGATTGACAGCTGATCTTAAAGAGCAATATGTCTACAAAGCACAGTCTGTTGGTGTTTTTAATATCTGGGTTGGTGATAATCCTCCCGTCAATAATGCTTTTTTGGATATTGGTAGATTGATATCAAAAACTGAAACCATGAATTTCTGGACAGGAGTAACATCACCTTTCTATTATAGCTTAGAGGTTCTGTTTTCTCTAAGTGTATGGTTCTCCCGCAACTATCCTGGAAGGTTCGGTCTTGGTTTAGGGATAGGGAACAGTGATGTGATTGAAAATGATACAATCAAAGCTAAACCTTTCACTAATTTTCAGATGGAGATAGACAAATTACAAGAAATAATAGCAATACGTAGAGATCAAACTGGTGAGGATGACTTTCCACCTCTTGCTTTTGGAGGATTAGGAAATAAGATGATCAGTTTAGCAACAAAAAAAGCTGATTACCTGCTATTAAACAGCGTTTCTGAGTATGACATTGAAAGAGCTTTAGAAAGAGTAAGAAGAGCTACAAAATCAAGTTCAAAGAAAATAGAAATCATCCCTTATGGTATGATCCAAATAGTTTCTGAAAAACAAGAGATGTCATTAACAATGTGGAATATAACCAAAGATATTGCTAAAAGTTGTTCGACTAATATTCTAAAATCTCACGGATATTCTGCTAAAAAGATAGAACAGATTCGTAGTCTTGAATGGAATAGAGATAAGAAAGTTCCAAAAGGAGATATTATTGAAATAGTTAATGACTTTGGAATTTATGGAACTATAGAGGAGATATTGCAACGTTTAGACGAAGTAAAATCTTATGAAAACAATGGTTTAATTCATCAACTTGTTCTTGGGTGGATGCACGATGAAAGTCAGTGGGATGATCTAAGAGAAATAGTCAAATTTCTAAGGTAGCTCTTCAGTGTTCCTAAGAAAGTCATATAAAATTTCTAAATCAGTCCATATGAATGTGGGATGAATTTTAGTAAGCTTTAAAGCACTTCTTGATGTTTCACCAGTTAATACTAGAGAACTCTTGACTCCAACATCATGTGCCATCTGTATGTCAGTGTCTAACCTATCCCCAATTACTAAAACTTCCGACAGCTTCACATTTCTGCTTTGTAAACTAAATTCTAGAATCATTTTACTTGGTTTACCTAGAATCTTGTCAGCTTTTCTCCCTGTCGCTTGTTCAAACATCTTCAGAAAAGAACCTACATCTGGAATTTTCCCTCCATCTATTGGGCAAGTATCATCTGGATGGGTTGCATAAAACGGAATTCTCTCTGCTTGCAGTAAGAACTGGGAAACTTTTTGTATTTTTTTATACGTTAGAGTTTTATCAAAACCTAAAACCACAGCTTGTGGATTTTTATCATTTTGAGAGATCCCATTATCTTCAAAATCCTTAACCATTGAAGGAGTACCAACGTTATAGATTTGAGTGATATTTAATTGAGTCAGAAATTCTACTGTTGCTTGTGTAGAAGTGAAGATATTATCATAACTGAGTTCTATGTTTAGAACTTTTTCTAATCTTGATTTATTCTCTAAAATTGAATAGGAGGAATTATTTGATAAAATGATAAAATCTATTCTTTTCTCTTTCAGTATTTTCAGAACCTCTGTAGCAAACGGGAGAGAAGAGTTACCTAGAATTAATGTTCCATCTACATCAAAAATGAAGCATTTAATTCCATCCAATAGTTTTTCCACAAGAGATTCCTCATTTTAATTTGGAGGTTCAGGAATTTTTGCTGCATCTGGAAATTCTTGAATTTCATCTTTTTCTTCTTGTTTCTCCTCAAGTGGGAATTCATCAATCTCTTCTTCAGAGGGTTTTTTGTCTTTATCTTTTGAAAATAGATTTTTGAAAAATTCTACAACAACTAAGGCAGCTCTGACTATCGCCCTCCAAGCTTTTTTCAGAAATATCAATGTTTTCTCCCAAAGGTGCTTAAACCAGTTTCCAATGGATTCTAGAGTTTCATTAATTCTGAGAGCTTTGAACCAATCACCTAAATCTTTGAAGAACGCTGTTTTCTCTAATTTATCTATAAATGATAATAATTCTTCAATATGTTTGGTTGTAAGTTCTACACCTAGAGGCATCTTTATTTTTTGAAGAGGACTTAACTCGAAGACTGGTAAGTTTCCTTCAAGAACAGTTATTCTAAATGTTCCCTTTTTCTTTATTTTTAGAATCTTTAATACATCAGAAATCTCTTCACCATCAGATTGAGAAATTTCTTTTATGCCTTTTATTCTTTCAACTTGTGGTCCTAAAAGAGTAGCATGACCACTCAGGTTAGAATTAATCTCAGCCAATCCATTCTTATTGATTTCAAACTGTTGTTGAAGATTTCCGAATTTGGTTGAAAACTCCTTCGTAATGCCTCTTCTTGGAAGATTAACTCTAAGGCTGATGATCTCATCAAGTTTTTCTGTTGTTGATCTTAAAAATTGATCACATTTTATAATTAAATCACTGGATTGATTAATTTCAATCTCATTTGCTAGTACGTTTCCTTCTTCAATCAATTTTTCAGCTTCTTCTGATAATAGTTGCATTTTGCAAGTGCGTAATATCAGATCATACTCTACTACCTCATCTTCTACTTCGGATATTTTATCCTTAAGATAACCATATAATTCAGAAACATCAAATGAACCAGAGGAAAGCTTTGTATATTCATCCCTTAAAGACGCTAATTTTCCGATTATTTCAGAGATAGTATCACCATAAATTTGGCTCTTAGCTAGAACCTCATCAAATGACAGATCTTTCAAAAATGAAAGCTTTCTCTTAATTTCATCTGTTAATCGAGGAATCATTTCTTCTATATGTTTCTTTCTTTTGGACATGAGAATTGTATCTAATCGTTGTGAATCATTGTGTAATCGTTGTTGGGCAGCTGCAAGACTATTGTAGAGAGTGTAAACAAGTTCATTTAGTAATGAATCATTTACATATTTAGTCACTAGTTTATCTGTTTCTTTCTCAAGAGGTGCAATAGTTACCAATTGATCGCTGATTTTGAGAAATTGATTGTTTAATTCTTCAAAAGTATATGTAGAACTATCTTTATAGATCTCATCAGTCGTTTGTGCATCAAGATTAACCATTCTCAATAATTTATCTGAAGATTGTTTGATCTCCTTTAATTTCTTCGGAAGGGGACGGAGAGTTCCAGGTATCATTACACCTACAGATACTTTTGTTATTGAAAAATTTTGTGTAAGTGTAAGATTTCTATTCCTCTGCTTCTTCTTCTATTTCTGTTGGTGAAGGATGATAAACTATTTTGCTTTCTTTACCAGAAGAACTAACAGATATAACAGGAGCTCTAAATCTCTTTCGAATATTCGTATGTGTAATCAAGAATATCTGTGAGAACTTATCTTCAGCTATAAGTCCTTCTATAACCTTGGCTCTTCTCTCTTCATCTAATGATCCTAGAGGTTCATCAAGTATCAGAATATCCATTTTAGGAGGTTGATAAGGAGAATTTTTCATTGGTCGCAAACGCTTTAGAAGTTCACTTATTCCAATTCTCAAACCTAATCCAATTGCAGCTTTGTCTCCACCAGAGAGTAAGTTTTGACTTTTAATGAAACCTGAATCTTCATCCTTAATACTCATATTCAGAGTTTTGGTTCTTGTTGGCAGGAGATATAATTCAGAATACTTACCTTTGGTGAAAGAGTAAATATATCCACTTGTAGCATACTGTATATTTGCTAGCATTCTATTAGTTATTATATCTTCAGCAATGAATTTTTCTACGTAATTCTGAGCTTCTTGAAGCAAGGAAAGTTCATAGTTTAGCCTTTCATTTTCCTTCTCCTTCTTCTTATTTTCTTCCGTTTGCTTCACTAAAGAATCAATATGTTCATGTCTTTCTTTAACAGAATTCAGTTGATGCTTTTTTGCTTGTTTTTTAGTATTAAGTTGTCGTTCTAAATCTTGTACATGATCAAACAATTCTTCAAAATTTGAAAGATTGTAATTTGAAGCTAATTCTTCTAGTGTTTTGGCCTTAAAAGCAACTAATGATTCTTTCATTTCTTTCAATATTTGATCTTTCATCTCTTCTAGTTCTTTTAACTCGGATAAGTCTTCTGTCAGATTCTCTAGTTCTTTCTTATCTCTAAGTAGTGCTTGATAATCGGTCATTAATTGTTGAATTTCTTTTTCAAAATTCGAACGGTACTGCGATTTCTTCTCTATTCCTTTGGTTAGTATTGGTATGTTTTTTCTAGATAGTTCCAGTAATTCTTCAAGTTTAGCATCATCTATCTCCTGATTACATACTTCACAATGAGCTTTCTCTCCCTCATCAATCGAAATACCTTCTAGACTCTTTTTCCTGTTAGAAAATGTTTCAAAATCCCTCTCTAATCCTGCTTTCTCTGCAATAATTTTTTCAATTTCTTCTCTTTTTGCCTCTTGTTCCTTTTGCAATATTGTCATTCTTTCATCGAATTCTGTTTTTTTAGTTTCCAATTCTTTATCTGAAAATGGAAAACTCATCCCATTTTTATTAGCCAAATCTTCTAATCTCTCAACTTTCCTATTAATATTCTTAGTTTGAGTATCAATTCTTTGAGTCAAACCGTTTAACACTTGAAGATCCTTTACTTCTGGAAATTGTCCAGTAGAAATCGTTATTGAGTTTATGACGTTATCAATTTTCTTAATATCCAATTTGATATCTGTAATTCTATCATTTGTTTCAGTAATTTCTAATTGGATGTTATCAGATGTTCGATTTATGATGTTCTTATCTTTTTCATTCTCAAGCTTTTGTTTCTTGATTTTAACTATCTCAATTGCTATATCTCTATAATTTTCCAGCTGGAATAATTCATAAATTATATCTCTAAGTTCAGCACCTTTAGCTTCTGCTAGTGTTTGCACTAAACCTTGTCTAACAATAAGAGTGTTCAAAGCTTTCTCCCGGGTGATATTGAATAAACTGGTGATTTTTGCTTCAACATCAGGAACACCTTCACTAATTTTCTTTATAGTCCGATTTCTACCCTCTAATGCAGCTTCTTTTTCAATTTCCATCAGATAAGCTTGAACAGATGTTTTTCTACTATGTTTTCTTTGTACAAGATAATATCTATTATCAATTTCGAATGCCACTAAAACTTCTGTTTCTGACTTTCCTCGTTTAATCAGATCCTCTTTTGTACCTAGCTCTTTTGCTGAAGTGGGGTCATAAAAGAAAGCATAGAAGATAGCATCAAATAAACTTGATTTTCCAACGGAATTTCCTCCTTCAACAAAGAAT
>JAGXNV010000108.1 GCA_019894795.1 Candidatus Heimdallarchaeota archaeon
CGTCACGGAGACGCTCTTGCCGGACTTGGCACCGCCGTCGCTCTTTTCGTCGCTGCCCCCGCAGGCGGAGGCCACAAGGGCGACGCTCGCGACGAGCGCGGCGAAGGCTGTTGCCTTCTTCTTGTTGAACTTCATCGTTCTTCCTTCTATTGTATGTATGGTGGTTATGTGCATTTCTTACATATTTCATAAAAAATTGAAAAATGTGCAGAAACAATATTGGCACTCCTTGACCTTTTAATGGCATACATATGCTTCGTCCGTTCATTAAAAAACTAAAATATCTGGAAAAGCATTTAGTAATATAACTTCATAGTTGTTCGATTAATGCATCTCTCTTCTTTAAGAAGATCATGTCCTTTCTGTGCTAAACAGATTCGAGCCCTTGTGTTCAATAGCTCCATTCTTGTTGCATTAACAACGCCAGTTCCAATAGGCATTGATGTAAAATTTGTCCGATCGTTAAAAGTTTGATTATTACATTTAATTTTTTATACTATTTATATTGATTACATAAAACTTCTGGCTTTTCTCACATGTTTGTTCATTTGATCCATTCAAATTTTGTATTTTTATCTATCTCGTTTGGATAAAATAAAGCTTCAACATAGGTTTCAACCTAACTTATTACTTTGACAATGTCTCCTCTGCAAAGTTCTTGCTGATATTTATTCTCTGGTTCAATCTTACAAAACTATCTTCATTGCCAAACCTGAAATACATACTGTGATTACCATAATATTTTCTGCGAATCTTGTTACGTTAAAAAGCAATAAATGCAAGATGGATACTCTCTTAAGGTGAAATGTGTATTAAAACCATTATGGGTGAATATCTATCAAAAAACTACAAAAAAAGCGATTTTCCTCAAATGTATAAGGATTTAACCATAGATGATAAAATAAACATCTTTGTCGATAGAGTAAAATGGTGGCAATTGGATGTAGCTGATAAAATAATTAACGGATATATAGATGAAGTTGGACGAGAAATACCTAAAATCCCTGATTCAAATTTTGCTACATTAAGTGTTGTTTTATCATATTTTGAGATGATTGGAAAATATTGTGAGGGATACACTGATAAATCAAAAGCAAGACACTATTTCACCAAAGGATTTCTTATTATTTCTAAAATGATGGGTTGGGGCGGAAGTCTACCTATTACTGATGAAGAGGTAACCAATATAAAAGAAATAGTTGAAGAAAATCTAAACACAGAACAAGAAAGAGAAGGACTTGAAAAAATAAATATAGCTCAGTTTAATATGAGAGGGTTGAATGAAGAAACGGGAAACATTCTTTATGAAGAGGCTAGATGTTGTCTTTACCATACTGGTATAACATCTAGAAAAATAAGGTTTGGAGATTTTGCTGAAACCTTTGTGATGATTTCAGTGAGTGGTGATAGAAATTTCGTTATTTTTAATATCAATCCATCTACGCTACCAAACAAATTATTGAAACATTTACAACTTTATGAGGAACAGCTACGAAATGAACAGAATGTAGATATGAGGAAAAATTTTGAGAAGAGATTTGATTATAACATCATCGGTAAGAAAGAAGAATAGTCTTATGTTTTATCAATCCACTTGATTTTTTCAATCAGATTATTATTATTCCTGTTTGAGGGTATTCATTTTTTCTTTAAGAAGATCATGTCCTTTTTGTGCTAAACGGATTCGAGCTCGTGTGTTTAATAGCTCCATTCTAGTTGCACTGATAGTACCAAATTCCGGAGTTGCCATCAACAAAAAAATGATAGTTATCTTATATAGTTTTTGTTTAGTAGAGGACAAAACATCAAAATTTCTTCTTTGTGATTAATGGAAAGATATTTTATCTCATATATTTTCCTTTACTAAAGCAAACAAATGTGACAAAGAATGGCAAATAGCGAAATCTTTGACAGAACAAAAGATTCTAACGAGCTCGTTTTCCCAGGAACACGTTTAGCGGTAGCAGAAGAGTTTATCGCTGGTCCAGGTACCTACTCAACAGATGATTATGTTTATTCTTCAGTTGCGGGTCTTGTAATTATTGATTTAGAAAAACACGAAATAACAGTAATGCCTAAAGCTAAAATGACCCCCGTTCCCAAAAATAATGACATCATTCTTGGTAAAGTTGTGAATGTATCGCGACAAGTGATAACCGTATCTGTGTTTTCTATTGGTAATCAAGAAATCTATCCAACATATACAATGGTTATTCATGTTTCAAGTGTTTCACGAGAATATTTGGAGACAATCGATGAAGCAATCTGTTTAGGTGATGTTATACGTGGAAAAATAATTGATTCTAAAACTATACCATTGCAAGGATCCCTAATTGGTTCTCAACTCGGTGTAATACAATCTAGCTGTTCGATTTGTGGAGAAAAATTAAATAAAATCGGTAGAAATAAATTGAAATGTTCTAACTGCTCAAATGTAGAGGAAAGAAAAACTGCAATAGATTATGGCAGTAGTCATTTAGGATTCAAACTTTAACTTAATAGAAGCTCTTCTGGTGATTTTTTGACTAAAGCGACTACTAAAGATGTGCACGTAAGCCTTCCAAACAAGGATCATCTTCAATTTTTCATTGAAGTAATTTCCAAAGCTTTGGAACATGTAGAGTTTATTTTGAATTATAAACAAGGTGGAATAAGAGTTCGTCTTTTTGGTGAGAGAGAAACAGTTCTACAATCCGTAGGAATCGTTAAAACTTTCGGAAAAATGATAACCAATTCTGTTATTCCTGATAATGAAGGCTATTATTCCCACAACCTGCGAATAATTCAGCAAATTAGTACAAAAATCGTTTCTTTGGACAGCTTAAGCGCTGTCCTTCATTACTCTGGAGTATCTGCATATCAAGAAGGTCAAGAATTAATAACAAAGGCAGATATGAAGCAAGTTCAAGAAGTTTTAGAAGAGTTGCTTGAAATTCTCCAAGATACTCCACTTAATATCAGGTCTCAAGCTATGAAAAAGGTCATCTTAACTGTATCATACTGTACAAATTATGAGCCATCTTTTGTTATTAGCCAAGGTCTGGAATATAATCTGTTTCAATATCAAAGAGACTCAGTTGCTATCGCAGAATCTCCAGAAAAGTGTATTGAGGATTTGATTGAGAAACTATCTGAAGAAAACGCGAAAGAAAATTATGATAACTTTAAGGAAAATCGCAAGTCAAATGTTGATTTTTCTCTCATAAGATAAATTATAGTTTAAAACGCAAGACTGATAAAATATATAAATTCAATCATAACAGAAACTCTTGAGGCAGAAAAATTGCAAATTGAAATTTTAAAAAACGAAGAAGGGTATCTTAAGCTAAATATAAGAGGCACAGACCCACACACATTATTCAATTTATTACGTGAAGAACTCATAAAAGATGATAAAGTGGATTTCGCTGGGTATTGGAGAAATGAATCCTTCTACGAATCGCTAATATTCCAACTAAGAATGAAAGCGAAAACAGCTAATACTGTTGAAGCAATCAGCGGTGCTCTTGACCGTATAGGCGTTCATGCAAAGGAATTCATTGAATTATGTAAATCTAAAATTGAGTAAAAAAGGTGGTCTTTTTGGACACACCAAATAATTTTTCCATGAAATTGAATGAAATCCTTTCCAATAGTAATTTCGCTAAATTTGGTGATTCTCTTGTTAACTTTATTTACAATGCTTCAATATTTGAAGTAACCCAAAAACTTCAAGGTGTAAAAGTATGGGATCAATGCCTTGCTAAAGCATGTAGAAACTCTCCTCTAAGGAGTTTTATGGGCGGAAGAAAGAATGCAGGGGAGTTAGGAGATGCTGTAGAAGCTTTTCTTGGGTATCTCTATTTAAAAAACAAACTCGTGTTATTTGAGATGATCTCCCATCTAACACGCTTTATCAGAAAAAATAGCGATTTGTATTATCGAAATGAAAAGGATCTCTGTGCAAATGCCTTTTCATATCTACTAAACCTATATTGCGAAAAAAAAGATATTTCAACTTAGCAATTTATCCAGTTTACGATATTGTGTATCCCTTGAAACTCTGTCCTAACAAATCAGCTAATCTGAGACATTCAGGAACAGAACTTGAATAGGTAGAAATCCTAAGAACCTCCTTTGCTTCTTCTATGTTATTAAACCCAACTTGCTGGAAATATTTTTTACATACTTCTCCTATCTGATTTTTATATGAAATTTCACTAAATTGTGGATTAGCCTTAAGAACAGCAAATCTTTCCTCCCAATCATCTAATTTTGATAATGCGGTTTTGATATTATCCTCTATCGGAAGCCTAGGTAAAATAGTTATTACAGGAATCTCAGTTAACTCATACAATTTCTTTAAATCTATGATGTTAAACGCTGCAATTGTAGAGCTACCTAATATTAATCCCTTCAGTTGATCTGAATATTTACTGGAACTGATCATTACGCCTATTTTATCTGTTGCATCCCAACCATCAACAGTTACTATAGTTCTTAATATTCCTTCAACAAGATTATGCCCTCTAATAATTACCCCAAATACAAATGTTTCTTTTGAGGTATTTCTTTGAAAAGCAGCGTCATCTATTCCGATAGTCCTGATGAGATTTTTCATGGATTTACTTTTGTTTCTATTCATTAAGTAACTTTTTAAATATAAACTATACAAAGATTACTGATTTCAATGAGTAGACGAAACCTCCCTGAACACAGTGCATTAGTAATAGGTACTGTAAAAGAGATTTTTGATCATGGTGTGTATGTTAACTTAGATGAATATGAAGATTTACAAGCCTATTGCCATGTATCTGAGGTTAGTTCCACATGGGTTAGAAATATCAGAAACGTGATGAGAATCGGTAAGAAGGTTGTCGGTCGAGTCATGCGCGTCAAAGAACATCAAATTGATATAAGCATCAAAAGGGTTTCCGATGGTTTAAAAAGAAAGAAAGTGGAAGAGTGGAAACACTACAAAACTGCAATCACTCTACTCGAAATGGGTGCTAAACAAAGAAAAATTGATTTTGAAACTGCTAGGAGTGAAGTCGAAGACATTGCTTCAAATTATTATGGTAGTCTATATCAAGCACTTGAAGAATCTTTGTTTAGGGGTGAAGTAGCATTCACTGAGGCTGAGATTTCTGCTGAATGGGCTTCCGTTTTAACTCAAATTGCTAAAAAGAACCTTACAATTCCGAAAGTAAATATAACAAGGGATATTGAGATCACTTGCTGGGAAAGCAATGGTATAGTTCTAATCCGTGAAGCATTACAAAAGGCAAAAGCTGCACGTAAAGAAGTTGAAGCTGAAGAAGAAGAATTAGATATGGAAATTTATGTTAGAGGCGCACCCGTATATAGACTTGTTATTTCAGCCCGAGACTATGGATTAGCAGAAGCATTATCAGCTAAAGTAATTGAAACAATGGAAGAAACTCTGGCAGGATACAAAGCAACTGTAAACGTTCTCTAAACTGAAAGGGTAGGTATTTAATGACAAAATCAATATTCAAATGTGTTGAATGCAAGAAATATACTTTGAACACTGAAAAATGTCCTTCATGTGATGGGAAAGTGTTTTCTCCTCGCCCAGCAAAGTTCTCTATTGAAAAAGAGAAAAGATATTCTTCCTATAGAAGACAGTTAATAAAACGCGATTTAGATACATCGTAATATTACTACCCAAATCACATGATATCGTTTCTTGTGAAAATGATAGATTTTTGGAATTTCAAATTCAGCTTTTATTATTTCATCAACTTTCTTCTTCTTTTGCATAACAAATTTTTGTAAGAATTCAACATTTTTTTCTTGAAAGAGATGTATTGAATAACTAACATCAGAGTTTTTTAATGCAGAATATAGAAATTCTTGATCTTTTATAACTCCTTTTACTCCAAATGGACTATTCATTAAAATTGTATCAAATCTTGTATCTATATTTCTTACATCTGCTTCTAAAAATTCAATTTCAACACCGGCATCTTTCGCATTTCGTTTTGCAATACTCAGTGCATCAAGATCGATTTCAAAAGCATAAACTTTTTTCGCGCCTAATATTTTCGCTGCTATAGCAAATAAACCAGTACCACAACAGAAATCTGCTACAATTTTATCTTTTATATCACCTAATTGTAATGCCCTCCAAGTTATCATAGCTACTAATCTTGGAGGGGTTTGATATTGTTCTAGATGAATCTTGGGCTCCCTAAAATTCTGCAATTGAGATAGCTGAATTTCAAGATCTTTTTGCTTCATTCTGAATCATTCTCGTAATCCTTCTGATTTTGCTCTAATATGGTTTTGTACATTCCAATTAATGTATGAATTTCTTCTTTAGTAGCGAAACTTCTGTTTACAATACTACGAAATGCATGCTTAACATTTGGTTTACGGTACTCCTCGTAATCTACGTTGTCCACTAATGATTCAAAGAGAGAGAATAACATCTCTCTCTCCTTTGATACAGAAGCAACTTCTAATTCTGATGTGCTGACAACCTTATTTGTCTGCTTCCAAACCTCGTATAACACAATTGCTACAGCATGGGAAATGTTCAAAACTCTCTGCTCTCCCGGAACTGGAACATTTACAAGATAGTCACATAAACTAAGCTCTTCATTAGATAACCCTCTATCTTCCCTTCCAAAAACAATACCAATCTTACTATTCAGTAAAAATTTCTCGTCCGTCCACTCCCAAGAAAACGCTGGCTGGCGGTAGACATTATAGGTTTTTCCTGCTTTAGCCGATGTTCCTATTAAAAATGAATATGTGTCTTTTATACTTCTAAAATTCGCGTATATCTTGGCATTTTCCAAATAATGTTTTGAGTGTCTCGCTCTATTTCGTGCCTCTTCAGATAGATGATCTACTTGTGGGGAAATAAGTACTAATTCTGTAACATTGAAATTATTACAAACCCTTGCAATTGCTCCAATATTGCCTTCAACTTTAGGTTCAATCAGTATGACGCTAATGTTTGCACCCGCATTCATATTATTCATTATAATCACCAAAAACAAGTTTTACTAGATATAGCTTCTCAAAAAACAGTTTTAATTCGCCAATAATCTCAGATTTAATTCCACAATCTTCAAAATACTTTAATTGGTTTTTTTCCCAAGCTATTGAAGAAAAAATAATGTGAAGAGAAGTTCTCACTCTAGATTTCTGAAGACATTTGATTATACTGTATGCTGCTTCATATCCCTTTTCTCCTCCTGTCAGTTGTAATTGTTCAGTAATGGACAATTGTTGAGTTTCAGAGTCAACTGGTAAATATGGAGGATTCCAGATTATTGCATCGGGTGATAAGTGGTGGATGGCATTCAACTTATCCGTACATAATACATCAATTTGACTTGTAACTTTGTTTTTTACACAATTAGACTGTATCATCTTTGCAGCAGTTATCGAAATATCAGTAATCACAAACCTTGTTTTCTTATATCTTTGAGCAAAAATAATAGAGATTATTCCTGACCCACCTCCGATTTCATATACTAGTCTATTGTCTCCCTTTAACTCTAAGGTGTCAATCATGAAAAAGGTATCTTCAGCTGGAAAATATACATCTTCAGGAATATCTAATTCTAGCTCGTATTTTGGGAAATTATATCTAACCAAAGATTTTCACCTATTTTTGTTTTCAAATTGTTGTATAGATCAATCAGCTCATCTAGAGAAAGGGTAAATATCCTTCGCTCAGTAAATCTATCGGGTTCTATTTTGAGATTTATAGGGATTGTAAACTGTTTTGCTTTTCTCCTTAATACATTTGATAGAACGCTCCTGACAATTTTTTTCTTATGCGAAAATAACAATGTAACAAATTTACTGAAACCTATTTCATCTTCTATAAGAGTTTCAGTTTTCTTCTGAACGGAAACTATGGAAGACTGAATTTTAGGTGGTGGTAGAAAGGATGAAGCTTTTATTGTCTTCAAGTATTTGCATCTAGCTCTTAGATTCATCATAACTGATAAACGCGAATAGTCATGTGAACCAGGTTCTGCAAAGAATCTTTGCGCAAATTCCTTCTGATACATTAATATCGCTAATTCGAAGGAATGATTCAGGAGTTTGAAAGTGATTGGTGAGGATATTTGATAAGGCAAGTTAGAAATACACTTAGTAAATAAAGGAAAATCAACTTTAACAGCGTCACCAAGAATAATCTCAATGTTTGATGTTGATGAATAAGTATCCTGAAGAAATTGAGCAAGTCTTCGATCTGCTTCTATAACATACATCTTCTTAACATTATTAACCATACATCGCGTCAGGTTCCCTAATCCACCGCCTATCTCTAAAATAACGTCATTGGTTGAAATGTTAGCCTGAGCAACTTGAAATTTAATAATATCAGAATTTATTAAAAAATTCTGACCCTTTTGTTGTGATGGTTTAATGCCTAATTGATTAAGACTCGTGATAATGTAAGATTTTAATTCAGATGAAGACTTCCAGCAGTCCATAGCTCAAACCATATAATGTCTATCTTCTTGGATTGGGTTCCAAACTAGCAGTGAACAGTCGATGTTTTTGTTCTTTTTCTAACTCTTGCTTGATCCTATTCAATATCATCTTGCGAATATCGGATACCTTAACGCGTTCTTCAATATCGCTAAAGGAAAGATAAGGCAGTCTTTTACGGTCATCAATTATTTCCCACATTAGTTTCTTTCCAATACCTGGGATAAGTTGTAGAGAGTGAATACGGTTAGTTATGGGTTGGGCTTTGTTAAAGAAAGAAACAAATCGTTTTTCATTCGTGTCAACAATATTAATGATGGCTTTTTCTAGGGCTTCATGGGCAGTATTTGTCAAATCGCTGATAGATATTCGCCGTTTAACTTGTTTTAAAGGACCACTTTCAATTCCCTTTGGAACAGAATATTCATCTAACTGTTTGAACCCTCCTCGTCTTTCGGCTGAAATTTCAAGTATACTAAACCAGGTGCATCCAATTCCTTGTACTATTGGTTCTCTTTGTTTTGTTTGACCAAAGCCTTTGCCTTCTGGTAGATAGTCTAAAATTAATATCTTACTTTCTAGCTTCTTTGATTGTCTCACATGAGTAACAGAACCAATTATGAAATCATTACTGCCTCCATCTTTATC
>JAGXNV010000010.1 GCA_019894795.1 Candidatus Heimdallarchaeota archaeon
ATGTAGAAGTGTTGATAGATAAGGAAGAACACACTAAGATACCCTACAATTAACGTTTCTTTGTGTTAAAATAGTAAATATTTAAATCTAAAAAAAAGGTGAAGCGTAATGATGAATGCACCAAATTTTAATGGATCAAATGGAAACCCATTTACTGAACCCAAGCATGGAACAACTACAATTGCTTTAAGAACTAAAGACGGCGTAGTTGTAGCTGCCGACAAAAGAGCTTCAATGGGCACTTTTGTCGCGTCTAAAAAAGCTGATAAAGTACATAAACTAAATGATTCGACTGTAGCTACTATTGCAGGGCTAGTTTCTGATGCTCAGTATCTGATTAATCTTACTAGAGCAAATATCAATTTATACGAACTAGCCAGAGGATATCCTCCAACATCAAAGATGGCAGGAAATCTACTCGCATCTATAATGTATGAACAGTATCGACAATACTTCCCATATTACGTAAATATGATTGTAGCAGGTTTAGACAAAGAAGGACCCCACGTATTTAATCTAGATATGGCGGGTGGTATAACTGATGAAGATTTTGCATCGACAGGTTCAGGATCCTTAGTTGCAATAGGTGTCCTTGAATATACATGGAAAGCAGATCTTCCTGAGAAGGAAGGAATAGTAATCGCAATCAAAGCTCTTGCAACAGCTATCAGCAGAGATACTGCAACAGGAGATGGGATGGATGTAGCAGTCGTCAATAAGAAAGGGGTTAGGAGATTGAAACCTGAAGAAATCAAAACTATTTTGGAGGCACAATAAAATGTTAGGACCACAATCTATGGGATATGACAGATCACCTCTAATGTATTCTCCTGAAGGTCGTATTATACAAACCGAATATGCTAGAGAATCAGTTAGAAGAGGTAGTATTGCAATTGGAATAAAGAGCACATATGGTGTTGTACTAGCGGGTTTGCTTCGAGTTGTTGATTTAAACGAACCGGACCATAAAATACACAAAATTGCTGATAGCATTCAAGCTATATTTGCTGGTGTTGCAGCTGATGGCCGAATTCTTATAAGTAAAGCTAGACTTGAATCTGAAATTTTCAGACTCACTTATATAGAATCAATCGATGTTCGTGGACTTGCAATAAAAATAGGAGATTATATCCAAATCTTTACACAACAAGGCGGTCTTCGTCCTTTTGGTGTAGGGATGCTTTTTGGTGGAATTGACCAAACAGGTCCAAGTCTACAATTTGTAGATCCAGGTGGTGGAGTAGTTTCATGCAAGGCAAAGGCAATGGGAGAAGGCGATTCTGAAGCTATTGCATATCTAAAAGAAAAATACACTGATAATTTGACCATAGACGAAATGGTTGAAATTGCTAAAGAGTCAATTAGGAAAGCAGCTAGAGACACAGAACTATCTGATGATAGCATTGTAATTGAAGTAATAAATAGCGATGCTTAATCCTTATTTTTTCTTTTAATTTAACATTTCAATTTCTGTTTTATTAAATCTTGAATAAGTATTTAAGAAAGAGATAATAATCCCTTAGAGAGGATAATGAAAGTTTACTTATCTAAAGCAATAAGGATTAAGGGAAAAGAATGGAGTATTGCTTGTGATAGTACAAACTCGAAATATTATCCCCTAGTTTTTTATAGCCATGCACACTCTGATCATATTCCTAGAAAGCTACCTTCTACAGATATAATAAGCTCTTCAGCAACCAGATCTTTATTGAAAAACTTCACATCGAATTTTACTGATGGAGAGTTCTTTGAGGATTACAAGATAGGTGAAACAACCTTCAAACAGAAATCAGCAGGACACATCATAGGTTCAACAGCTCTTAAAATTGAATCAGATGAAGGTAACCTAATCTATACTGGTGACGTATCAATAAGGGACAAGGGATTTATTGAGCCGTTTAAACCTGAGAAATGTGACACATTAATTATAGATACTACTTTTGGTTCATCTGAATATGAATTTCCGGAATACAAAACAATTATCAAAGAAACCCAAGATTCAATTGTTGAAAATCTCAATAACAATACACCAGTAGTATTGATGGGTTATGCGCTGGGAAAAGCTCAAATGCTCTATCATGCTTTTTCTCATCTCTCGGATACAGTAATCTTACATGGTGCAAATCATCGCATTAACTCTTTGCTCAAATCTGAGGGAATCGAAGGTACTGTAGATGGAATCTCTTATCAAGACGCAAAGGAGAAAGGAATAATCGAAAATCAGAGAAATTGGATACTTTTTGCACCTTTAAAATCAGGAAGGAATGAATTTTATTCCTATTTAAGGAACAAGGTTGGAGCAGTTCTTTATGCTTTTAGTGGATGGTGCATATCTTCCAACTACAAATACAGAATGGATGTAGATTATAGTATTCCGATCAGTGATCATGCAGACTTCTCAGAACTTCTAGAAATATGTGAACTATGTAAACCAGATAAAATATTTACAATCTATGGTTCGAATGTTAAATTCGCTGCAGAACTTAGAAAAAGAGGATTTAACGCCATTCCTTTGTCAAAACAGACATTGTTGGAATCGTATTTCTAACTTAATAGCTAACAATTAGATCTTCTATTTGCGTTTCTTTGTATAAGATTTCAGTTGAAAGCACCACTTGAATCGGAATGTTTCTTCTTGCTAAGAAGTCCTTTGCATTTCCGCTGATAGAGTTACAAACAAGAATCAGTTTTCGAAGATTTAATGAAATTAGCAATTGTTCAAGCTGAAGTAGTTTGTTGGTTGGGATACTGCGTCGCCAGTTCATGGTAACAATACCAATCTGAGGTCCCTGAAGATAGAAATCTAAAACATACTTATTACGTCCTATTTTGAAAGTTGCATTTTCCTGTATGTTGAATTTTCTATGTGATAATTCTTGTCTAAGTAATATTTTTACAATGGACTCTTGTTCATTCATTAAGGATAAATCAGTGAGTGCTATTAAAACCAACATTATTACCAACGTAATATGCTGAAAACATCTAATAAAACAGCTATTCTGACAAAAATCGGGAAACAGAGAAATACGATATTTTCCTCGTTTTTGTAAGTTTATGAGTAGAGAAAGAAAAAATTAACCGAATATATACTTCATATCTTTTCGATTGGATAATCTAAGGATGAGTCTATCAACAAATGAAACATGGTTCTTTACCATAATTTTAGGAATATCATTAAAGACATAGATATAATCAATCTTCTTTCTTTCTTCTTCAAATTCCTTGTCTTTAATCTTATACTGGACCTTTTTCTCATCTACACCAATCATTTGACAAGCTATTCCGACCTCGATTTCTTCCTTGGTATATAATATTACTGATTTTCCGATCAAAGTTTGCATAGTAACCGTTTGTTTTGCAATTTTATCCTTCGAAAATCTGAGTAGAACAGGAGGTAATTCAATTAGTAAATTTTTTCCTTCAAGGGATACCTCTTCAATGACTCCTGAATGATCTACATCGAAAACAAATGTAGATTCAGAAAACGTCTTCCCTAATTTGAATTTCTTGATTATTGCACCCCTATCAACACCATCCATGTAGAAGAAAATTTCATTATTCACAAAATTTTCTAGGAAGGAAATTGGTTTTCCTGTATATTTCTTTGTATATGTTTTATCTTCATCATTTAATGTTCTAAAAGTAAATTCAGGTTGATTTCCGTCTTTAGCAGTTTCATATGAAACTAAAACACCAGTATCACCCATCTTTCCAACATATATTTCGTTTATCATGGCATCATGTATTGAAAAGTCAGAAACTTGAATCATCTGAGAATTACCCTTTTCATCTTTGATACTTAAAGAGAGAGGTCTACAAATTATATCACTTATAACAACACCCTCTGCAGTTCCAACAACAATTACATCATCTATTTGATCATAAGCAACAACTTCTCGACCAACAATTCTAGAAATTAATTCATTCATCCTTGTAATCTCAAGAAAGGTTTTTACTCCAGCTTTCCCAAAATACTCTTTGTAACGAGAAGATATTAAGTCTGAGAAATCATCTCTTTTGCCTGCAAATTTCTTTATTGTTCTACCTCTAATAAAGTTAGGGAGAATCAACCAATAGGGGAGTAAAGCTCCTTTAATCGGAGATAGATCATCATCTATCATAGCTTGAATTCTATAAGCAGATCTTGGATGAGACATGAAGATATTTGCAATCATATCCCATCTGCCTGGACGGTAAACATGTTTGTAAAGCCTAATTGCAGCTTCCCCTAGAAATCGCTGTTTTTCTTCCTCAGAAAACTCTTTACCAGTTAGAAGTTGCACATTCACTCCAAAATCACCAGCAACTCCCTGGTAAAATCCTTCCAACCTATACAATGCTTGAGCTAGTTCTCTACCATAGCCTGCCTTCTTTGTTTGCTTATCAGCATCACCTTCGAGTATTCTTACAAAGATATAGAGAAAAGCTAAGATTCCATAATTGATAAGAAAATAAATCCCGAATGATACTTCTAGTTCTCTATAAGCAGAATAATCTAAGGTTGTTGCTGGGAGTAATAGTGCTTTTTTAATCATCATTTCTGTTGCAGAAATTACTTGAAGAATCACAACGTGTAATCGTTTGTTGTGAGCTAGTTCGTGAGCAACAATCCCTCTTATGTCATCATCATTGAATTCTTCTAAAGTTCTACAGATGAGAGTTATTCTTTGGTCGAACCATGGACCAAATGCCATCGCATTAAGTATAGGTGCTTCTACAAAACCAACTTTTAATTTCCTCTTGATTCCCATTTTTACTCTTACTTCTTCAACTAATGATAAGATTCTTTCATCTTCAATGGGTTTAATACCAAACAACTTTGTCAGAAGTGGGCCTGAAATAAAATACATACCAAATGCCGCAGCAATCAACAATTCATATGGTCCTAAAGACAAAAATACAATCCTTTCTGCAATAGAATTACTTAGAACGGGAGCTAGATAAAACCAAGATAGATTCTCAACTGTATCAGCAGGAATAACTTCTGCTGTAATCAGAAGATTTGTTACAATATACAATGCAACATAAATAAGTGCAAATAGAACTAAGTATAACACTTGGGGAGACATCATTCTACTGACTAATACAAATTTCTTCCCAAAGAAAATTAATGCCATTATAATGAAAACAAAAATCATTATGTTATATGCCCATGCTGTAAATAATTCACTAGCTTCTTCAGTTATCAGTTCATATATGAAATCTCCAACAGTACCAACCAGAAAAACTAGGTAGGTAGTAAGTGATATAATCATAAACTCTCTCCAAACAGGGGAATTCCACAGCTGGAAAGTTTGGTATAAAGCTAAAACAAACAAGCCTAAAGCTATTGCCATTAACCAATTTTCAAAAACTAACAGAACTGCACCAAAAGTTATTGATATGAAAGCTAGCATTAGATTCTCGGATGATGTACCATGTCTTATCTTTGTTACCAATTCTGATATTATGAAGAACAATCCAAGAATAGCTATAATTAAACCAATAATTGAATTTGTACTTCTAGTGGCATAAACCCATATTGCAACCAAAATCTCATTAAACGACATACTATCATTGGCTTGGAATTAAGGAGCATTTAAAATCTTTTGTCTTTGGAAAATTTATTATCCCATTACTAGATTTTAGAAATTACACAATGCACGGAAATGAGCAGAAATATGAGGACAAAGATATTGGTAAGACATTCTAGTTAGAAAGATAGATTCAACCACCTCTTCCAAAAGAGATAATAATCATATTAGGTGTATTTAGATAGATAATCATGTCAGATGTCGAAAAGAAAATGAATATTTTAATCGATGAAGCAAATGCTAACTACAATGCTAGCAGATTTAAAGATGCAGCAAGAACCTTTGAACATCTTATTTCCCTTGCAATTAAGAACAGTGAACCTGAGGAGGCTATTTATTTTGCATATAGAGCTGCAGACTGTTGGAAGAAAGAGAAAAATGACATGAACAGAACCCTAATTTTCAAAGATATAGCGAAATTAGCTTTTAATTTCTCAGCACAAATAGCAGAAGACATTGTTAAGAAATCCAGCAAACAGGAAGATAAGGCAAGAGCTTTAGCTATAGCGGGTGAATGTTTTCTGTTTATTGATCCAATAACAGCTAAACAGAAATTGGCAGATAGCATTTCAATATCAAGTAAACTTTCAGAAACTGCAAAAAGCGACAATGAAAAAATCAAGTTCTTGCTTGATGCATTGGAAACAGCTAATAAATTAGCTAATAAAAAACAGATAAAGGATCTGCAAGTACAAATTGCTAATTTGTACGTTAATAATGCGGAAGCAGAAGTGAAAAAAGGTTCACCTGAAAATCTTCAGATGGCTCTTAGATCTTTTGAAGATGCTTTAGAAATTTATGATGATCTTAAGTTACAAGAAGATATTCAAAGAATCTCAAAGAAAATTGATAAACTGAAAGCACAAGTTGCAGAATATGATCCTTTTGCAACTTGAATCATAGAATAAATTAGGATTACTTATTTAGGAGAATATTTTCTAAATCAGATTGATAAGGTAAAATTCAAAAGAAGGTCTTTATATTATCAACTACATGGTCCCGTAGCTCAGCTGGATAGAGCGTTTGCCTCCTAAGCAAATGGTCGTGCGTTCGAATCGCATCGGGATCGCCAAAATCCCATTAATAGAGTTCCGTGTGAATTATGAGTTCCTCTAGCTATAAGAAAATACAAGTCTCTATATGTAATTTTCATACATGTAATCCTAAGATGTGTACTGCCCAAAAAATTATCAAAACAAAAAAAGCTATAGAAATTCAAGTCACACACATAAAATTCCATAGCATAGTGCTTACACCTTTATCTTTCATAGCTCTATCCCCTGAAGATCGAGAAACAGCTATTAATAATGGATTGGTGGGCGTAGATTGCTCTTGGAATAATATAGCGGGTGGAGAAGAAGCCCTAAGTAGAGGATCAGGGAGAGCTTTACCTTTCTTAGTTGCTGCAAATCCCACAAATTATGGAAAACCATCAAAATTAAGTACATTGGAAGCTATTGCAGCTGCATTGTATATTTTAGGTGATAAAAAACAATCCCAAGAGATTTTGTCACTTGTCAAATGGGGGAATGAATTTTTAAAAATAAACCAGAATTATCTTGATAAATATTCTGAAGCCAAAAATAGCAAGGAAGTTGTTAAAATTCAAACTGAAGTAATGGATAAATTATACGAACAATAAATTCTAATTAATCTCAGAAACAGTGAGTAGAAATTTTTATAACCAAGGAATTTACACATCAGCTATGAAAATAGGAATCAATTGTTTCCCGACAGTCGGGGGATCGGGGATAGTTGCAACTCAATTAGCTATTGAAATTGCTAAAAAGGGTCATGAAGTTCATCTTATCAGTTACGATACACCATTTCTATTACGAACTTTCCGACACCCTAACATAACTCTTGATTTAGTAGATATTCTCTCTTATCCACTTTTCAGAGATATAGGTGCCCCTTATACCATTCTTGCAGCTTCAAAACTAGTACAAATAGTTGAAAAATCAGAAATTGATTTAATGCATATCCATTATGCAATCCCGGTTGGAGTTTCAGCATATTTAACCAAGCAAATTACCAATATTCCTGTAGCAATTACTGCTCATGGATCAGATATTCATACATTAGGAATCGACCCCGCATATAATCCTATAATATCCCATGTTTTTGACAAAATAGATGGATTGTCAACAGTATCAAATTACTTGAAGGAAGAAATAATCAATAAGTTTTCTAGTCAAAGAGAGATTGAAGTTTTCTACAATCCTATTGATACCAACAAATTCAAGAAAATAGACACCGAGATTTGTGATTTTAGGATTAAATACGAGAAGAATTTTGTTCATGTTTCTAATTTTAGACCAGTAAAAAGGGCTCCCTTTATTGTTGAAGCATTCGCAGAAGTTGTCAAAGACCACCCTGATTTAGGATTGATTATGGTTGGAGAGGGACCTGAAAGAAAGATTTGTGAAGAACTAGCAAACAAGTTAGGAATCTCAGAACATGTGATATTTCAAGGAGTTCGTGTTGCTCTAACAGCTATTTACAATTGTGCAACAGCTCTTATCTCTGCAAGTACTAATGAAAGCTTTGGTTTGACTCTTGCTGAAGCCATGGCTTGTGAAGTACCGGTTATTGCTCCAAGGGTTGGAGGTATTCCAGAAGTTATTGATCACAATAAAAATGGGTTTTTATACGATTTAGAGGATAAGGCAGCACTTATTGGCTATATGAAACAACTACTGGATGACGACCAATTGAAACAAAAATTTGGTAAAAATGGAAGGAGTAAAGTGGAACAACTTTTCGAATCGTCTAAGATTGCAGATCAATACATAGCTTGGTACGAAAAATTATTGGAGTAATCACAGCATAGAGTTGATGAAACCAATTCCACCTATTGGTGTATCAGGAGAGTAAAATCTTCTATAAGAAGCAATGTTATCGGTTAATCCAGTAACAACAGCCATAACAAACCATGGCCAACTTACTTCTTGCCATTGATGTTTTTCATCATACATACCAAATTGCCAAGATTTGAAACGTTCAATCGAACTAGTTGGTTTATCTTTTACTTCTTTTATTTCCAGTCTTTTATTATCGACATAATTGGCTAAATCTCTAGATTTCTGAACAAGAAAGAGTTTATCTGATTTTCGTCTAGCTTTTGCTAGAGAACCTAAAATACTAAAGAATTCAGGAGTAAGTATAGTATAAGTAGAAAGAGTTGGATCTTTACCTAGTGCTTCAATCCAGGGAGTGTTATAGAGCATTCTAGCATATTTTACATAAAGAGGGAACTGAAATCCCAATTTTCTTGTTGAAGGAATCACTTGTGCAGCATAATTGATCTCCCCTGGTCCAGATATTCTGATATAAGTAGGTATGATGGTTTGTAAGAGAGCTTGATTTGTATCTAATCGTGGATAGAGATTTTCAGAAAAAACTGAAAAATCAATATCATTCTTGTTTACACTAAAAGAATGTTCTTTTTTATCAATAGGACATTTACCTTCAAAATATAGCACATCTTCTATCTCTTCACAGGATAAAGTAATTCGATAATGATCCTCTGGACATTTATAGAAGAAAGGAGAATAATCACCATTCTTTGCAGCTGTGGTTGGTTTATAACCTAGATCTTCAATCTTCTTAGTCGCTTTGTTAAATTCTTCAATATAATCTGAACGTAATTGCAGGAAAGGAATGTATCCATCTAAAGATAGCTTCCGAATTTCAGGATGTGATGTAGGAAAGAAAACCACACCCCAATCATTCAGTATATTTGCTTGAATACCCCAGATTAGTGTCACCCATTCCCCTAAGTCTGAAGATGACCTATATGTTTCTCTTAGGAATGATATAACGTGTTCTACCTTCTCCAAAAAGAGTTTTGTTTTATCTTTACTAACTGAAGACTTAAACTCACTAAATATATTTTTGATAATGGAAAGATTCTCAGCCATCCATTCATAATCATCTGAAGTAATCGTATTGGCAATTACGCCTTCAATAGCATCAGGGAGATTTATTGCTTTGCTTATAGATGACTGATTATTGGGTAGATGAATGGTAGTAATTTCAGGTTGTATACTATCATGAGTATTTATCAAAAAGACCGGAACAAGATATCGACCTTTGGATTTACTAGCATCAGAAACATTAACAATAGCGGAAATTTTGTTTCCAATTATTCCAGACCCTCCAAAAATCGTAGCTTGTTGTCCAGCCAATACAACACCGCCATCTAACTTAGAGATATTTTTCCTTGTAGCAGATGTGAGAAGGCCTAGCTTCTCATGGTACTCAACAAGTATTTGTTTGAGCTTTTTCATTTTGACTGCATTGATCTGTATTTCAGGTCGAGAGTTGGCGTGGTCTAGAGCATCGCTGTAGGTTCGTGGAATAGCATTATAGAAATAAGCTAAATCTGGAAAATTCATTTGTTCTTTTATGTATGCCTCGTATAAATCGCCAATTTTTTCCATACTTGAAGGTGAATCTTAACATATTCTTAACAATTCTCATTGCAATCAACAATTTTTAAATAATTAATTTGATTCGTTATAACAGGTTATAAATATGAAAAATCATGGATTTGTACATATAGAACTTCCAACTAAAGATTTAGATAAAGCTAAATATTTCTATGAAACTGTATTTGAATGGGAAGTAATCATACAAACAGGGTTTGATGATTATGCATTTTTTAAAGAAACCGAAGATGGCAGTGGAGGAGCATTCCTAAAATCTGATAAGGTACTGAATGGAGAGACTACCCTTTACATAAATACAGATAACATAGATTTAACCCTGGAGAAAATCAAAGAAGCTAAAGGTGAAATTGTTCAAAAAAAGACTCAAATCTCAGAAGAACACGGATTTTATGCTCTTTTCAAAGACATATCCGGTAATCTTATGGGTCTCTGGTCTAAAAATTAAATCATTAGTGTAACTGTTGGTTCATACCCGACTAAAATCTTTTGTTTTCATTTTATACTTTATTTTTTTTATATAGTTAAATTATTATTTGACATATTTTGTTGATTCTTACACAAATTTTTTAAAGGAAGAACTAGTAATGGAACAACAAGAAACAATTCTAAAGGTGAAAATAAGAATGGCTAAAGAGTGCCCCAAATGTCATAGTAAAAATCTCAAAGAAGTAGAGGATAAAACGAAAGCAATCGCATATTTTAATCATCAACCAATCTACAGAAAGAAAGCTGTCTGTCGAGATTGCACTTATGAATGGTTCCCAGAAGGCGGAGCAGAATAAGCCAAATTAAATCATGTTTTTGATTTCGACCCAATTTTTCCTTTTCTCCCTCATTTTAAGAGATAAAAGATAAGATTTTACATTAATTGTAGGTTCAAGATATGAAATTAACAACTTTTCTTAAGAAATATTTATTCAGAATCTTGGTAATCCTTCTTATGATTGCTGCATTAGCATATTTCTTTGTGAATCTAGCTCAGAGAGAAGAGTTGGGGGAAGCTTTTCTACAATTTACTTCTGCTAACGTGCTCTATCTTATTTTAGCATTATTCCTAATGCTAATTAGTTTAATTATCAAAGCTTATAGATTTTATATTCTAATCAAAGCCTCAAACCCTAATCTGAAATTCTACAAATTTCTAATCCCATTTTTTGTTGGATATGGATTCAGTACTTTAGGGCCTCTGAAATCTGGTGAAATTGCTAGTGTTGAAATAAATAAAAGATCCTTAGCTGTTCCCCGTTCATCATCGATAGCAGCGATAGCATTTTTCAGAGTATTAGACTTGTTCGTTGTTCTTATTCTGTTCATTATTGGTTTAGGAACAACAATTCCCGGTATGGTAGAAGAACAATATACACTTTCTCTTAACATCGTTTTCTACATTTCTTTAGCAGGAACAGTTATTCTATCTATATTACTGTTCTTCCCTCCATTTGGCAGGATATTCTTGCGTGGAGTAAAAGCAATGGTAGGAAAGATATCCAAGAAGGGAAGAATTTGGTTTGAAGTTAAAATAGATCCAGCCCTCGAAAATTACTATACTTCTTTGCAATATTTATACAAACAAATTTTCTTAGCAGGGATAGTTGTTGTTACAACAATAGTCAGATGGGGTCTAGAATTTTACTCATTTAAACTAACAATTATGGCATTTGGTGCAAATATTTCCCTTTTAGATGCCGCATCTATCTCATCGGTCACATTATTTGTAGGACTCCTTACCTTTGTTCCAGCTGGTCTAGGAACAGGAACACTCACAACACAATATCTTCTAGAGCAAATGTCTATAGTACCTTCAATTGCAGCTGCTTCAGTCATCTTTCAAACAATTGTTGGGACAGGTATAACATTATCAGTTGCAGCAATATCTTCATTTTTTGTAAAAGAACATGAAGAAAGTGAAAAACAAGAAGAGGAAGAATGGGTAATTTTGAAATAGTAGAACTTGTAGATGAGGAATGAGTATATCAAATTCCTTTCTTCAATCGATTTATTAGAAATGGATGAAATTGTAAATCTTCCATCTTTTTACAGGTAGTATCAATATCATAATCGAGACGCACATGTTCGTACTCAAATTCTTTTGTTTTTTCGTTTATCTTAAAGGTCATAAAAGAGGCACGGGGGTCATTGTCCCTTGGTTGACCAACTGAACCTGGATTAAGAAGATGCTTCTTTTCATTAACAATGTGAAGTGGTTTATGTGTGTGTCCTAAAAATAAGAAATCAATTTCTGTATATTCTCTAGTAATTTCAAAGAACATATTGTATGACCATGAAGGTAAATTTGGTGATACATAATCACGTAAAGGTTTCCTTGGAGATCCATGAACAAACATTGCATTTCCTTCAGATATGAAAAGGGGGAATATTGAGAAAAATGGGTGTGACCCCAAGAGTTGAATTTCTAGTTCAGACAATTGCTCTTTTGTCCAAAGAAGTGAAAGTTTTGGAAGAGGATTGAAATAAATAAAATTGTTCGTAAACAGTGCATAATCATGGTTGCCTACTACATGAATTTGAGCCATTTCTTCAACAGCCCTTATACATTCCTTTGGATTGGGCCCATAACCAATTGTATCACCAAGATATATAGTAATATCAGGTGAGAGGTCTTTGATTCTATCATTAACCACATTTAAAGCTTCCAAATTTGCATGAACGTCAGAAAATATAGCTAAAGTAATCATTGTATCTCTCAAAAAAGGTTCACAGTTATGATATAATAAGATTTTCAGTTAAGAAAAATAAAGGAGAGATTAAAGAGATTGGTTGGCTCTATATTGTTTCTCCAGTTCGATAATTTCGTCTGGTACAATTGTTTGCAATTTCTGAGGGGCAACTTCAAAACTCACATTCGTAGATCCATAACTCAGAATCTCTCCTTCAAGTTCTATTGGAAGAGATTTTTCCATTTCCAATGAAACTTTCTTAGCTCGAAGATAATACACCCCATCATATCCTAGATGTTTTCCAGGTTTTAACAAATTTAAAAGTTTAATCTGTTTCAGTTTCCCAATATCTCTTCCATATAGGACAGCGAAATCTTCCATGAAATGATAATTATCTGGAAGGATGTTGAAACCACTACCAAATCTACTACCTGAACCAACAGCAATAATCACTAACCCTACATCCTTAATTACTTCATCATCGATTGTAATCGTTGATTTAACAAGCCTATATTGAAGAAGTTTTTTGAGAGCCAAATAATAGTATTTTACATAACCTCTAAGCCACTTTGCTTCTGTGAATGAAGCTACGGATACTGTTGCCCCTACACCTGTATCTGCAATATTTACAAAATACCTTTTTGTACCATTTGTCTCCGCAATTCCTACAGTTACTCCAATTGTTTTACTTGCTTCAAGAACGTCTAGACTTCTACGGAAATCATCATTAAATTTTAAGCTTACAGCAAAATCGTTTCCATTTCCAAGAGGGATGAGACCAAATATTGTATCAGTACCATACAACCCGTTAGCAACTTCATTTATTGTTCCATCTCCCCCTACTGCTACTACGCAATCAAAATCCTTTTCCATCTCTTTTGCAAGTTCGATAGCATGACCTTGATGTTTAGTATAAACTGATTTGTGGTCTAATCCTCTTTTTAATATCTCTTCCTCAACTTTTGGCCACATTTTCCCAATATCACCATTACGGGCATTGGGATTTATAATAAAAAGATAGGACGTCATAATCAGAATGAGGTTTAACCTTTATTTAAATATTCACGCGAAACAAAACGAAAGTGGAGCCTCAGAGGGGACTCGAACCCCTGCCCTGTGACTTTCTCGCGTTTGATACGAGATCACTGCTCTGGCCATCTGAGCTACCGAGGCATTGTTTATCCTTTTCTTAAGATAGGTTTAAAGATTTTATGTATGGGTTGATTTATTAAAACGTTTAGATAATCTATTGGCAACAGAGATTAAAAATGAAAAGGTAAAATAAATGATGATTTTCGTAAAGACACTCTATTCAATTGGGAATGCAGCATAACCTCTGAATTCTATCCAGTCTCTTAATTTTTCCTCAATAACTTCTTGAATTGCATCTTGATCCAAATCTTTAGCCATACTTTCATCTGTTGTCAACATGGCCATTATATATCGTTCACCGCTGAATTTGAGATCTCGAAGAATGAAAATCTCATTTACATTGTTATCTAAAGTATATCTTCGAATTCTAAGAAAGGGTTCTCTTATATCCACTATAGATTCAATTGCATCATAATAGGCATTGTGTGCTAAGTCTACTAGTTCGTCTTCTTTTGCATATTGAGCAAAACAGACATTGCTTCTGAAATCGTAAAGACCGAAGAAATCTGCATCTAATTGTTCAGCAACATTTTGTGTAGCTTCCTTTACACCATCTTGTATTAGTGAGACTTCTCTAAATATGTGAGAGAAAGCACCAAGAATTGATGAGCGAATTCTAACACTGGTTCTGAAGAAATCTTTTGCAGGATTGAAATAAGGACATTTGTCAGACATATATTCAATAACAGAATTGAAAACTTCAGCACTTTTATCGTCTATTTCATATTCTGGATCTGATTTGTGAAAGAATATCTTCCAAGGTACTTTAATTTTAAGATTGTTGGCTACATTAATTATCTGTTTCAAATATTCAAAACTCTCTTGGAATCTATCTTTAGATTGAATGTCTATAACATAAATAATCGTATCTGTCCCAACGAAGTACTGTTGAGGGTTTTCTAAATAGTCTTCTCTGTATATACTTTGTCCACCTAACTCGTGAAGATGAATATCCATCCCAAAAACCTCAATTTTACTACGTAAAAGACCGCGTGTCGGAGTCAAACCATTTAATCTCTGGAACAAAGAAGATAAAGCTCCTCTATGCTTTAAAGCAATTGCGAGAGAGGTTTTTCCAGCATTATCAATACCAATCATTATTATTTTAGCACCAGTTGTAACTTTTTCTGTCTCTTCAACTAGCAGTAATCTACTGGCAGCTATCCAGCTATTTATTCTTTCCTTGGGCACCTTTTTTGCCATCTTAGCATATTGGTCACTCCATTTGGTTGAGAGATCTTCAACGGTATCTATTCCCAACTCTTTTAGTAGTTTATATTCGTCTTCTGTAATATCTAAAAGTGCTATAACTGGAAAGTTCCTAAGATCTTCTTTGCTTTTGTATTCATTTTTTAGTAATTTGTCTTTTAATTCAGACATTTCTCACATTCTCCAGAGCTAGAAAGATAATAATATATCCTCTTGGATATAGTATTCTCTCTGTCAAATAAGTATTTTGTTAACGCTAAACGAAAGTCAACAAAAAGTCAGAAAAAATGTCTTTGCTTAAATAAAATTTAAAAAGGCAAAAGCTAGCGCTTACTTAATCTATCGGAGTATTCAAAATGCGAACACATAAAGTCAAAGGACTTATATTCCTATCTACAATCATATTAGGTTTTGTTCTAACAAGCTCTTTAGGAGCGTCTATGTCATTTACAGACCCTAATACTGTACCACAATTCGATCAAACAACCCCTGAAAATTTAGTTTTCTTAAATAGCACATCTCCTATTATTGATGGAAACTTAACAAGTTTTGAAGGAGAATGGGAAAATGCTACTATATATAACACTGAATTTGGATTAAGTAACAAAGCTTTGACAATACGTGTTTTGGCAAATGAGACTCACTTATTTATGGGGTTGAGTTACGTAAGCTCAATTTTCCTTCCTGTTAATACTACAATCCCCTCAGGCGACGAATATAACAATGAAACCCATACTTGGTATGCGATTGTTTTCGATAGAAATTATGATAGACTAGCAGGCTCAGAGTTAACTCCAGATGACGCTCTAGTGATAAATTATAGAGAGGAAGGTGTACAGGATGCTTACATCAATGGCACAGAATTAAATTCTCTCGTAATTGATGTAGATATTGGAGGCATAGAAAATTCTTTTGCAAATGTAAGTGAGTACGAAGATGATTTTCATAATCATGTTGTTACTATTGAAGTTGCTAAGGAACTTGCATCTGATGATGAAATAGGGAATGATATTGATTTACACGCAAGTGAGTTCACAGATTTTCTTATAATAGCATTTGAAAATGCAACAGCGATATATAATCGCACATTAATTATAGAACAAGATGCACTTACCCCATGGATGAACATTCAATTTGTTACTTTGCATGATTATTTTTCATATGTGGAAGATGAATATGAACTAGATGTATTAGTATATATTTCAGAATCAGAAGCATCAAGTTATGCAAATCTAAGCAGCATCACCTGGTTCTTAAGACATAATGGTGTAAATGAAACATTTCTGCTTGATTCTATTGATTATGAACTTAACTATCGGAGTTTATCTGAACTAGAACTTTTGATCCTTGTTGGATCGCTACCAAATTTAAGTGACAACGAAATCGAAGCAATCGTTCTCTATGTTGCTTCTGGTGGAAGTGTATATATTCTGGCAGATCCTGTTGACAAAAATGGGAAATTGAATCAATTATTGTCTAAATTTGGAATGGAGGTGTATAGTTCATACTTATACTCGACAGACATTGCGGTTAATTCTTCTATCGAGATTGACATATCCGAAATCGAATCTTTACCATATATGACGAGTACGAATATCTTTACTGACCAAGAGGTTAATACTATACAATATACTGGAACAGCTATTAATTTCACATCAGATATTGGTGAAGGAAAGTTCTTGTTTCAAGAAGGTGATCTTTATCCAATCATCAATTTAACAGGCGATTACTACATTGACTCTAATCGCAATGGTGAGTTCAATACAGAAGATATAATTCTTAACGATACTATAGTTCAAGCAGGTTTAGAACTTCAAAGAGGAGGAAGACTTATAGTTACAGCTTCTGCTGACCTTCTTAATGGAAGTTATATCGCAGAGAAAGATAACAAGATATTCTTCCTTAGACAAATCCAGTGGCTAATGAAACTACAAAATGCAATAAACTTCGAAAATTATGTTGTTGAGAAGACAAACATAATTGAAGGAGAGTCAATAAATGTCATAGTTTCGGTATTAGGAGATAATAAAACAGTTTTGACAGATCTCCGAGCTTGGGTAGTTGTTCAAGAATTAAAATCTGATAAAAACAATGTTACTCTTACCAAAGATGAAGATAATATCAATTTTAATGGGTCAATAATTCCTGAAGGTGTTATAGCGAATTTCGTTGATGTGAGTATTAGAATGCACCAAAGAGGTTATGGATACAATGAAACAGAATTATTTGAAGTATTCTTAGATCCAATACTTGGTAAACCTATACAAATCGATGTCGTCGCAACAATAATTTTCATCGTGTCAATTGGGTTAGCTGCTGTAGGAGCTTTAGCAGTTAAAAAATACAAAGTACCAGAAGTGGAGAAATAAACACTCCACTAATTCTTTTCTATTTTCAAGAAAAAAGTAATAAAGATATGTTGATATATTGACCATAGAAAAAAAAGAATTGATTCTCTGGTGGAAACAGTGCATGTAGGTTTTTTGATAAAAAAATTAACTTCAGAAGAAATAAAATCAAAAACACTAGAGATTCCAAACAAGGATAGAGAAATGTTTCCAAAAGAAGGTGTGCTGTTTTTTATAGAATCATTAGATAAATACTATGGAAGTCATCTTACGAAAAATGGAGGGATAACAGGATTAGATGAGTGGTTTGAGGGTTACCCTGTCAAACAAAATGACGTCATAATAATATCAAAGTATTCCAAAGGGTTCTATCTTTCTTCACTTTCAGAAATTATTGACCAGCAGCAGCACTTCAATCTTGAGATGGAGAGAATTCTTTCTATAGAACCTGATGATATTCTATGTCCAAACTGTCGATACAACTTGGAACATGCAGGTAAAGGAACTAGAGATGATTCTTATATCTTAAAATGTGCACGTTGCGGTTTTACCCTCGTAAAGAAAAGTCATTTTGATTAGTTGAATCTCAACTATATCGAGATTACACAAAGAGATAGAGGTTTTTAGACTAAAAGGAAATTGCTGTGAAAATACCTATGTATTATATGCCTTTTTGTGCATATCCAAACTTCTTCACATGAGACTCATGTTACATAATATATGGATAGCTAAAGATACTGGTGAATGTCTATTCCATAGAAAGTATGGGAGCATTGAGCATGATGAGAATTTAATAACTAGTTTTTTGAGTGCTATAGAGATTTTTGCTCAAAATATCGATAACGGATGCGATCTTTTACAAACTTCTAGCTACAAATTCATATATATTTCGGGAGAGCAAACTGTCACAGTTGCTTGTGTGGATTGTAAAGACGATGAAAACGTAATCCGTCAAGAACTACGTAAAATTGAGAAGGAGTTCTATAGTCGTTTCTCCAATGATCTTAAAGAATGGAGTGGTCGAGTTGAAAGATTTGCTGATCTTTCTGACTATGTAGACAACCACTTGAAGAAGTACAGTTTACCTATTCAAGAATTATCAAATACAAAACTTGAATTGAACCCCATTGTCACAAAAGAGAATCTAAAAAGCAAATTCAGTCCACAGCAAGAGAAGGTTATATCTTTATTAAAATACAAGGGCACAGCTACACTTCATGATATCATTAAATTAATGAAATTATCAGAGAATGATGCTGAAAATGCTGCTAAAGGGCTTTTATATAACGATGTAATAAGACAGATTCCAAGTGCGTAGGTTTTTAGAATTAAGATTATTCAAAACTCATTTTTGATAGTTTACTTTATTTAGTTATAAATTCCAAAATAAATAGAACGTTGGTGTTATAAATGAAATCATTTTGCGAGATTATAAAATTTGATACAAATGGAGAAATAGACATTATCGATTTAACAGCAGAATTCGAAAAATGTGTCTTGTCATCAGGGATAAAGAATGGATTGTTATCGGCTAATGTGATAGGGTCAACGGGTGCACTAACTGCAATTGAATATGAACATAGAGTACTAGATGATTTTAAACAGCTTTTACACAAATTAGTTCCAAAAGGTGCAGGATATAAGCATGACATAATTGATTCTAATGCACATTCACATCTACGAGCTTCACTAATAGGTCCAAGCTTAGCTATATCAATTCAGAATGAAAGAATGCAACTGGGAACATGGCAACAACCTGTTTTTGTGTGTCTAGATGTAAGACCTAGATCAAGAAAAGTAGCACTAACTATTATCGGTGATTGAGATTGAGTGCTGAATATTACGTTATTCGATGTGGTAAAAGGGAATGTGGTAAATTCAGTTATAGTAAAACTAGCCAGAAAACAAAAATGTGCCCATACTGTGAGCGACGAATTGTGATTGAGAAAGCAAATAAAACAGAAGTAAATTCTGTGATTCATGCTCGAAAGCTAGTCCAAGAATTCAATAAGAAGCTTGGAGAGATGACAGAACCTTGGTGGTATAATTCAAAAAACTGAAGCGGTGAAATTCAGCATTAAAGGATAACTAATGAGATCATTTCAAAAGAAAGTGTCACAATATTTTTTTACTATCATACAAACTTATTACTAATGCCATATTCAAAAGAGACTATAGAATTATTAAGTGATTCACCTTTCAAACAGTTTGTTTTAATGGAGCTTGAACGAGAGAGATTGTATCAGTCATTCATTGAGATTGATGAATTGGATGAAATTAGTCGCATTTGGTTAAGTTTTTCTAAAATCTGCGCTCAATCACTTTCAGATGTTTCATCAATTGCTAATCTACTATACGACAGATATATCGATGAATGGACAAGAGATAAGTCACAAATTGATACCGATGATAAACGAAAAGAATCATTAACTAGCAAAATTGAAGATTTACAAGAATTTCAAATGGAATCAGCAATTCTAATGATAATCTACGCTGATATTGTTAACAAAGGCATATTTGGTACACCTCCTTCAAATGATTATTGCACATCATTCATTGAAGGATACCGAATATTAAACAGCATCTCACAAACATATTTTGATTCAGCACATCCAAGAGCTTCAAGTATAGAAGAGGTCATGCTGACAATTCTTTTACTAAACCAGAAACAACAAGTACTTCACCTTTTAGAAGAGTCTCAATATTTCAAAGAAAAAACAACAACAGCTCAAGAAAGAGCTTCTTATGAATTGGCTCAAGCAGAATTTGGTGTTTCTTTCACAGCACAATTTTTCCACAAGTTGAGAAATGATTGGTGGTGGAAAGATTCCATTGCATTATATTCTGTCTATGAAAGAAGTTTATATCATCTCCAGAACGCTTTTGATATTTACAAAAAACTACCTGAAGATCCAGAATTAATCGCAAAGCAAATTGAACAAAATCTTATGCTAACAAATCTTGCAATGAGAAATAAAGAATTAATTGAACATTATCTTAGACTTAGCTTTGAAGCAGCTAAAAATGACAATTTCATTGCAAGTTTTGAATACCTAAACTTAGTTTTGGGTCTAGGAAACGAGGCTTTGGAAGCGATTTCAGCAAACATATACCAAGAATCAAGCAATCTAGCTCTTAAAGAGAGTATTATAAAGAAAGAATCGTTTCATACATTTCTGCATGGTATTTCAATGCTAGCAGCTAAATCATCTCAACTAAATTACTTGATAAATACTGCAAAGAAAGAGGACCTTCAATTAATCATTAAAGAAATAGAAGATATTGTTAATAGTCCAGATCTTAACATCAATCAGAATTATGTAAGTAGTTTGCCTTTTGTTTACCTGAATTATGTTCAAGAGTTCAAAATTGCTATACTTGAAAATATTCCATACGAGGAAGCTATGAAACGTGCAGAGCAGAATTTCACTCGGTTTTTTGAAAGGTTGGAATTTGCTACAAGTGATTTAGCAAGCCAATTGATTGAACTTGAAACAAAAGGAACCAAAGTAAAACAAGAAACTGTTTTACATATGCTTGAAAATATTCAAAATATCAAATTAGCAACATATTTCCTCCCTAAAAGTGAGGGTAAGTTATATATTGTCAAGGACATTGAATGTTTAGAGTTTATTGCGAATTCAATTCAGCTAGAGCTATTTCTCAAGGACAAGGAAACTAATGAGGTTCTTGATTTAATCTATCATGCAAAAGCACATTATTATTCAACTAAAGCATTAGAAATAACACAGCTAAGTAATTTTACAAGAATAAATAGGGAATGGGTAGAGAAACGTTACAGTCGAACATTTATTCAGGGACAAGATATTGAGTTGCGCTTATTTGAACTAGCTAGACAGTATCTGTTCCTAAACACGGTAATTGATGAAATTGCACATGGTTATAAAATCGCTAACACCGATGACAAAACTGTTGCAGAAAATTATCAAACAATTATTAACCATGCCTTCAATCAATTTGCAGTGTTTGATGCCATTAATAATAGGATAACCGATGATTGTACAGAACTACTAAAACACAAAGCAATATTTGCCACTGAATCATCAGATATCAACTGGAAAGCTATAGAAGTAAAAAAACAACTTGCTGATGCTTTGATAGATTTTCTAGAAGCTACAAAAAACGCCATTCTAGGCTATGGAGCTAACAATAACAACGACACATATAAAGCTGCAACATATTTCAACGATGCTTCAAAGTATGCTAAAAAGTCTAATGAAACACTACAACCAATTTCACATTATGATGAAACCTTTGCACAGATAGCAAAAACTGCTTATGAATATAGCATTCTATTAATGGAACTAGAAAGAAAATCTAGAGCTAGTGAGAAATTGCAAAATCTACCGATGGATCAAGTATTTAATACATTAAAACAGTTAACTTTTCTCTCGTAGCAAGTACTGAAAGAGAAGGTATGATGATGACAAAAAACGAATTTCTTTTAAATCAGTAGGTTTTATCTTCTCTCGATGAGTAATCGCCCTACTTCTGACGAGTCATTAACCAAATTCAATGAAGCTTTCAGTTCAATAGAACAAATAAGAGGAAAGCCAAATAAGGAATTGGATCAATATTTTGTAACAAAAGATACAAGTCTAAATAGAGCGCTTCTAGTAAATCCTGATGATTATAACCATAAACGGATTATAACTCTGGGAGATATGGATCTAGTAGCATTGAGCATTGGTTTACTGAGTAAACCAAGGGATTTAGCAATCCTTGATATTGATAAAAGAGTATCAGAAATTGCTCTAAACATGAAAATTGACCAGAATATTCGTTCAGTGCGTTTCATAAATCATGATATAAGAACAAAAATGCTTGGCATACTTAATAATCAATTTGATTATGTCTTCATTGAACCACCCATGACTGAAGAGGGGTTAGAAGTAGGTCTCTCAAGAGCAGTGCAGTGTGCAAAGAAGAATGAACCTTCAAAGATTTTTCTCTCTTTTGATATAATTGATGAAAAAAAACATCTAATCGAGGAATATTTTGAGAAGATGAACTTGACGATTGAAAGTGTTAAGAAATCATTTAATGTTTATGAACATGAAACTCCACTTGAAAAAAGTGTCTCGGATCTGTACGTGCTCGCAGTAAGTGAAGAATCAACAGAAACAATACCACATCATTATTTTGGCCCTACTTATTTTAGAGAAAGTTACCAGAAACCACACACGTATGAATGCAAATGTGGAGAGATATACAGCGTCGGAGCTAAAGGAAGTTATTCAACAATAGTAGAACTTAAGGAGAAAGGATGTCCAAAATGTGGATATTCAGAGAATTTCCGTTATACTTCCAGCATTCCGCTGGAATAGAAATAAATAACTAAAGGACATTTCTAGAACAGAGATTAAATTGTATTGTGATTTCATGTCAGAACCATCCACTAAGAAAACCATTTGTGCAATTTGTGAGAAAGATATTATTCTATCAAGCCATATACTCCTTAATGGGTGCCCAAACTGCGGATCTTTCAAGTTTAAAACATTTAAAGAAGGGAATATTAAACATCAAGAAGAGAAAGCGCTTGAGTTAATTGTGGAAAAAGAAGTGGAAAAAACGGACATCCAGGAAGGGTTGGAATCTATTCGACTTACAAGTAATGGCGTTTTCGAAGTTGACATTGAGAAACTTCTATCAGATTCAGGTGACGAAAAGCCAATTATTAGTCGAAATAAGGATGGTTCTTATTTCATTAAATTTGCCTCAGAAAATGAATAAAACTGCAGATTTAAAACTTCTCACTTTTCAAAAAATTTTAAACCTCATCAGTTAAAGAAAGGAAGAGGTATCTTTCTTGGCAACCAAAGAACAAATAGCAAAAGAGAAAAGAATTGCAAGTGGAGTAAAAGAAATTCTCGAGTTTAGAGGGTTTGAAATTACCAAAATTAATGAAGACGACGATTTTATGGACGTTTACGCTGAAAAAATAGGTGAAGATGATGAGAAAAGAACAGCCTTAGCTCGATTTCCTAAAGATCCTCAAGTTGGGGTTAAAACTATCAGAGTACTAGGAAAGTTACAAATAGAAGATGAAGTAGATGAAGCTCTTCTTATTGCTGAAGCTCCACTAACCCATTATGCTAAGAAAGAATCCGTGAAGCTTGGAATTGAGATTATCAGCAGTTCAAATCCTCTGTTCAACATTTTTGATCATGATTTAGTTCCTCAGCACACTAGATTAACCAATAAAGAAATCAAATCATTTTTAACTAATTATCAAATTGAAAAGCATCAGATTCCAAAAATATTAGAAACAGACCCAGCTGTTAAAGCTATTCAAGCAAAACCTGGTGATGTGCTAAGAATTGTAAGAAACCCAGTAATGGGAGAACAAGGAGCATATTATAGAGTTGTCATTAAATCTTCATCAAGACTCCAACTTACTGATACAACAAAGAAGAAGAAACCAGAAGCGAAAGCCAAGGCAAAACCAGAAGCGAAAGCCAAGGCAAAACCAGAAGCGAAAGCCGAGACAAAACCAGAAGCGAAAAAAGAAGTGAAAAAAGAATCTGAAGCCAAGACAACTACCAAAGCTACTGCAAAAGAAAAACCAGCAGTTAAGAAAAAAACAAAATCTAAAGCTAAACCAGCAGCTAAAAAATAATAAAGGGGCTTATTATGATCACATTCCTTTCAGGAGGAACAGGAACCCCAAAACTAATTCAAGGTTTTAGAGCAATTTTAAATGATAAAAATTTAGCTGTTATTGTTAACACCGCAGATGATATATGGTTATCCGGGCTTTACGTATCCCCTGATGTTGATACTGTTCTCTATTTATTCAGTAATTTGCTAGATGAATCTAAATTTTGGGGAATAAAAAATGACACATTCAATACTTTAGAGTTTCTTCAGATGCTTGGATTTCCTTCTTGGTTCAATCTAGGAGACAAAGATTTAGCTATTAGTCTATTCAGAACGAGAATGATTCAGAAAGGATACTCTCAAGAGATGATTATAAAAATTCTTTCAGAAAAACTAGGTGTTAAAGCTACAATAATTCCATGTACTAACAGTCACATCGAAAGTAGAATATTGACTGAGGATAAAGGAGATATTCACTTTCAGGAATATTGGATTAAATACAAAACTGATGTAAAAATTAAAGAAGTTTACATAAAGGATTTGGAATCAGCCCAAACTCCTGGATTAATTAGGAAGGTCATAGAAGAATCAGAACTGATCATTATAGGTCCTAGTAATCCAATAACAAGTATTGGTCCTATTATACAAATAAAAGAGATTGAAATTCTACTAAAAAAACATAAAGAGAAAGTTATCGCTATTAGCCCAATTATTGGTAATAAACCTGTCAGTGGACCAACTGGAAAGCTCATGGCGGTAAAAGGAATAGATACAACGCCTTTAGGTATTGCTGAAATTTACAAAGAATTATGTTCGTGTCTAATAATTGATCGATCGGATTTAACTATGGCTAAACAAATAGAAAATGAATCTGGACTGAAGGTCATTGCTGAAGATATATTATTCAAGAATCCTGCTTCTGTCACAAAACTTGCACAGATTATTTTAAAAAATAGGGGTTTGTATGATAAATAAATTTAGTATAAAACCACCCATTGTTCAGTCTGCAATTGCTGGTATTGCGGACAAGGTGTTTTGCCAAAAAATGCTAAATTTTGGAGCCGGGATGGTCATATTAGGTGGTTTTCCAGCTGACAAATTGAATTATGAAGCGTCATTGAAATTAGAAAATAGAGGTAGAACTGAATTTCTTCCGCCTACAAATGTAAAGGATTTTTCTGAATGGTCTAAGAATAACCTAATTCTGAGTAAATTAATTAACAATCAAATGATTGCGGTAAACCTAAGAATTGTAAGTATTGACAGGTTAAGCAAAATGTGGTTAAACACTCTAGAAAACAAAATAGATGTCTTAGAATTAAACTTACATTGCAGACAAAATGAGGTTTTGAGTATTGGAGGAGGGGAAAATCTACTAAAAAATATGAGTATCTTGAGCAAATTGCTTTTCGAAATATCGGAAATTATTCAAGGAGTAAAAATAGGTGTTAAAATTCGAGGTTCTTCTGTTCGAGAAATAGAACCGTTGATTGAAGTCCTAGAAACTCATCCAATCAGTTACATACATATTGATTTGATGGTTAAGGGAGAAAATAGGGCAAATCTTGAACAATTAGGTGCAGTAAGTGAAGCTACGCGCATACCTGTCATTGCTAATAACTCGGTTAGAGATATAGAAGACATTAAAAAGATGTTTAAAATAGGAGCTTGTGCTGTGTCCTTAGCGAGACCGTTAATAAACAAACCGGAATTCATTGCAACACTAATCAAACAATTAGAAGTGTAACTAATGAAAATTGGGATAGTGATTCCTTATAGAGGTACGAACGCTGGTAAAAGCCGTTTGCGCGAAAGTATGGATGAAGAAAGTGTCAAAAAAATACTTAGTAAGATGACCCAACATGTAATAACTGAAGTAATGAAAGTTGGAATGGAATTAAATCTGTACATTCTAACAAGAAAGTCAGATGTTCTCTTTGATGGCAAATTTCAGATTTGTAAAGATGAGGGAAGAAATCTTAATGATTCTCTTAAGAAGTTTACTGCAGAAATGGAGGAAGACATCATAATGGTTCTAATGGCAGATCTTCCATTGATTAAACATACACATATTGAAGCTATAGTAAAATCTGTAAACAGAGAGAATAATGTAGTAGTCGCTCCAGCTGGTGATAATGGTACTAGTATATTGTGTTTTAATAGAAGCACAAATTTTCCATTTTTCTATGGGAAAAATTCTGCTTTAAAATTTGCAAATTACATAAAAAAAGCTGGTATAAATAATTTAATTCTGGAAACTAATCATTGCTATCAAGATATAGACACACTTAAAGATTTAAAAAATTTAAATCACAGCAACTATCTACCCAAATGGTTGAAAAGTTATATTAAAGAAGTGCTTTAATGAAAGAGAAAATAGAAAGAATTCAAAATGTTTTACGTTCACATGAGATTGATGGATGGGTTGTTTTCTGTCATCATTCTTATGACATACATCTCAAATATCTCCTTGAGAAATGGTTTTCAAGCACAACACTAGTTCTCATTACTCAAGATGGAAAACCAGAAGTTATAACTTCCAGAATGGAAGCAATGATGGTTAACACAGATATTTATGACATTATCGAATACAAAAAAGGTTCTGAATTACAAGAATTGCTAGAAAGGCAATTCAAATCAATCCCTAAAGGATCAAAGATAGCTTTAAACTTTGTTGAAGAAGACGAAGTTTTCAAGAAGATGAATTATGACATTTTAACTAGCGGTTCGTTTAATGCTTTGACTTCCTTAAATAAAGAACTAGAATACATATCTGCAAAAAATCTTATTTTTGATATAAGAGCAGTTAAAACACAAAAAGAGATAGAGAATCATCAGGAAGCAGCTAGACTAGCTGAAGAACTGATGGAAGATGTTGTTGAACCAAGCATTAAACCGGGTATGAGTGAAAAGGAAATTAATGCGCTCATAGAATATGAATGTAATAAGCGCGGAGGTGTCGCTTTCGAAGCTATCGTGGCTTCAGGTTCAAATGCAGCTATTCCTCATCATGAAGCGGGAGAGAAGAAGATAGAAGAAAATAATGTCTTACTCATAGATTATGGTGTATCATATAATCTAGCAAATTCAGATATAACACATACCTATTGGATAGGTAAAAATCCACCAGAAGAAATATTACGTGTATACGAGGCTGTTGATAAAGCAAAAGAAGCTGCGTTTAACATTATAAAAGCAGGGGTTTTATCTTCAGATGTAGAAGATGCAGTTCGAGATAAGTTTGAAGAATTTGGATATGATCACGAGAAATTCTACATCCATTCAACAGGACACTCTTTGGGTCTTGAAACACACGATATTGGGATAGGAATAGCGAAAGCTACACCTGACAGACCCAGCAAACAACTTCTTGAAAATTCCGTTATAACCGTTGAACCTGGATTATACTTCCCAGGAGAGTTTGGAATAAGATTAGAAGATGATATAGTTGTAAGGAAGGATGGTATTACTCGTTTATCATTTACACCATCAGAGATGAAATGTCTTTGATTTGTCTCCCTCTTTATCTTTTTATTCTAATTAGTTTATTGAAGTCTTACAAATCTCACAAGTAGAATGTCCATGAGGTACCTCTGAACCACATTTTTTGCAAAAAATTCGTTCCTTCACATGAGTTACTGATTGTGCATTATATACATCATTAGGAATTTCTATTTCTCCTTTTGCTGCTTTCCAAAGTTTGGGACTTATAATACGGCCAATATATGAACCTAAGAGATTGTCACAAAGAAATAGTATTCCAATCACGATATAAACGAATAGAGAGAGAATATAGTTTCCGGAAGTTTCTGCTAGGCCAATTCCTCTCACTCCAAAAATCGTAAGAATTGATAACATAGTTGTACCTAGTACAATTGTAATAAGCAGACCTTCTATTTTGTAAGCAAAAAAACCAACAATTATTCCAACGACTAAACTTGTAGCAATCAGAATGATATATCGATCCCATTGATCGAATGCGTCTAGACTTAGGACAACAATATATGAAAGGTAGGTTATTCCTGAACCTAGAATAAGAGCTAAAAGATCGAAACCTAGTCTCTTCAATTCTTTATTTTGTTTCACTTGATACTCTAAGCTATCTAACTATATAATTATTCTGACTTTTTTTGAGCAGTTTTTCGTAATACTAGCGTGTGTTGACAATAATATTTCTGTTTAAGGTAACTTACATGTATGCTTCATTAAGGTGAATTTAATTGTCATGGAGATTATGGCTAAAATCGAGGCCAAAATCAGTAAATTTAGGTTTTTACGGTGAAGTAAATGCGGGAAAAACAACTCTCGCAAATAAAATTGGATTAGATTGGGCAAATCAAGAAGTAGGTACTGTTAGCGAAATACCACACGAGAC
>JAGXNV010000109.1 GCA_019894795.1 Candidatus Heimdallarchaeota archaeon
GAAGACAAGCGTCCCTGGTGTTTCAATTGTTAAACTTCCAACCAAGAATGAAGACTTAAACTTTGGTTTAGAATTGTTACCTGTAAATGAAGATGGAACTCCACTAAAAAGAAAAGGTGTATTCATCACATCATTGGAACAATGGGAAGCATACAAAATGCTACTTAACGATCCTAAAGCACAAGATCTTATAACAAACATTGATGATATGAGAAAACAAAAAGCAGTCAAAAGTGTATCTGAAGACAATGGAGAAGTACTAGAGTTATAGGCTTTCTCAAGAGGTAGTTACATGAAAGCCATCCTTTTAGCTGCAGGTGAGGGGTTAAGATTAAGTCCTCTAACTGAAAAAACACCTAAACCTTTATTGAAAATTCTAGGAGAAACTATTCTTGAAAGAACAATCAATAATTTATCAAAATGTGGTGTTGAAGGTTTCATCATAATCACTAATTACAAAGAAGAAAAAATTAAGGAATATATTCAAAATAGGTTTCCTTCTTTCGACATTGTTTTTGTTCATCAACCTGAGATTAAAGGTACAGGCAATGCATTTCTTTTAGCAAAAAATCATATTCAAGATGATTTTTTCATCGGTGTTAACGGAGATTGCATCTATTCATTTCCCCTCATTGAGCAAACTGTTGAAGCAGCTAGAAAAAACACTGTTTCAATTGGAGGAAAACTTGTCACAGATCCTGAAAATTACGGTATAATACTAATTGATGAGGACTCCAGCCCTTATGAGATTAAAGAAAAACCTTCTCGAACAGAAATTAAGGAAGGATATGCAAATATTGGTTTATATTCTGTAAGTAAGGATATTTTCCCAGTTTTGGAAAGGATGGAAGAAAAAGGTGAAGTTTCTTCCCGCGGAGAATATGAACTACCAACTGCCTTAAACAAAATTCTTAGTGAAAAAAAATATCCAGTAAACTTGGTAACGTTATGTGAAAATGATTACTGGTTTGATATCGGGAGACCTTGGTCTTTACTTGAAGCAAACAAAGCTTTGCTAAACTTGTGCTCTGATGAACGCAAAGGAGATATTGAAGAGGGTACCCATATTGAAGGGCCTGTAATTATCAAGAAAGGCGCAATAATCAAGAGTGGTGTCTACATTGAAGGACCAGTATTCATTGATGAAGATGCAGTTATTGGTCCCAATTGTTATATTAGAAAATATACATATCTGGGTAAGAAATCTCGAATAGGTAATGCTTGTGAGGTGAAAAACTCTATAATAGGAGATAACACCCATGCAGCTCATCTTTCCTATATAGGGGATACAATAATTGGTGAAAACTGCAATTTTGGAGCTGGGACAAAAACTGCAAACTTACGTCTAGACAAGAATACTGTTCCAGTAAACATCAAAGGTAAGAGGGAAGATAGTGGGAGAAGAAAGCTTGGTGCTATTGTTGGAGACAACGTAGAAACAGGTATTGGTGCTTTAATTATGCCTGGAGTTAAGATTGGTTGCGGTGCTTGGATAGGATCAGGGACCATAGTGAATGAAGATGTTCCATCGGAATCAATTTATTTTGGAACACAGTCGTATACTCTAAAAAGGAAAAAAACAAATGCTAGTTAAAGAGCAAAATGCTATTCAAAAACAATGGACTTCAGATAGGATTTCTATAGGTTTAATTTATCCAAATACATATCGGGTAGCTATGACAAGTTTAGGTGTGCAATTACTCTACTTCCTTTTTAACAGTTGGGACAATTTTGTTTGTGAGAGAATATTCAAACCATTAGATCAGAAGGTTATCCCTTACTCATTGGAAAACCAGAGAAAACTCCTTGATTTTGATGTTCTAGCAATTTCATGTCAATTTGAGCACGACTATCTGGAAGCCATTGAACTTCTAAATAGAGGAAATATCAATCCTGATGTCAGGAAACGGGATGATAACTCTCCTCTAATAATAATGGGGGGGCCATCCCCTACATCGAATCCATTTCCTGTGCTTTTTACTCCGGATGTATTTTTCTTAGGCGATATTGAACCTGTCGCAGACGAGATTAGAGTAGCTTTAGAAAAAGAAACAAAAAAAGAAAGACTAGAAGCTCTGGCTGACATTTCCGGTTGCATGGTTTATAATTATCATTATGATCAAACTGGAAAATGGATAGGAGAAAAAGTTGAAAGTGTAAGAACAAAGAATCTTAACGACGCATTTTTCCCAATCAAACAAATTATTCCTGAAAATGTAAAGGGAACAAAAAATGAACCAATTTTTGGAAAAGCTTTCTACTTAGAAACTGATAGAGGTTGTTCTGAGCGTTGTCTTTTCTGCTTTGTTGGTCATTGTCGTTTTCCACGTATTGGAAGAAGTCTTGAAAAACTAACTGAAATTATTGAACAAGCAAGTCAGGTTAATGATTTTGAAAAAGTTGTAGTATATGGTAGCGCAGTTGCTCAATCAGGAATTATAGATAAATTAATAGAGTTCATCGTTTCTAAGGGATATGAAGTATCTTGTTCATCTTTTCGTGCTGATTATCTTACCGAAGAACTTCTAGTAAACCTAAGAAAGGGGAAGCAAAGGACACTATCACTAGCTCCTGAAACTGGAGATGAAAAACAGAGATATGCAATCAATAAGCAAATGTCTGATGAAAAAATCTTCTCTGCTTTGAAGCTTGCATGGGATGCAGGGTTCAGGCGACTTAAGATGTATATGATTTATGGATTTCCCTGTGAAAAAGAAGATGTCAAGCATAATTCATTTGAGTTTGTTAAAGAAATCAGGAAAAAACATTTTCCTACTGGTCGAATATCAATTTCGATGAATCAGTTCATAACAAAAGCAAATACACCTTTCCAATTTGCCCCTATGCTTGGAGTTAGAGATTCTAAAGAAGAACAGAAATGGTACAAATCAAATTTTTACCAGCTGAAAAACATTGAATTATCATTCTATGCTCCTGAATGGGCAATTATACAACGTATTTTATCCTTAAGAGATCACAACTACTTTCCAATTTTGAATCAGGTTGCTAGTATTAGTAATAAAGTAGGGAATTGGAAAAGAATTCTCAAAATTAACAACAGTAGCTTAGATTATGAGGCTAGTTGGCAATATGAAACTGATAGTATACTTCCATGGGACAATATAACTCAACCTTTGGAGAAGAAAATTCTGGTTAAATCTTTTCAAAGATATTTATCGAAAATGCAGTGTTGATTATCCTTTTCCTGCAAACGAGAAACCCTTTATCTTCCTATTTTTCATGATATCTATAGGTAATTACGTAAGATTAACCTTTATTCATACGTATTTAGTTGATTATCCTTACTTTTAAGCAATAAAATAAACGAACATATTGTAAGGACAAAATTAACTCAATTTTAATTCGTTCCAATAATCTAAAAAAAACGCAAGTGTGATAGTTCAACCACCTAATGAAGGCATTTCAACTTATAATGTTTAATCAATCTTAATCAATTTTGATCAATCTAGCAAAAGACGCTTAACAAAACGGGAAAATTATTATGTTACTAGGTAAAAATGGAAAAGCGCCCTACACCAGTAATACTCTAAGCATAAATGTTATGTGCAAAAAAATAAACGAACTAATTTGGAAAAAAATATTTTTGTAATTTTTCCGTAAGAGCTCATAAGAGTTAAAATAAGGCGTATGATGTTGTGTTTCGCTCTCTACCTCCGATATCAATTTCAAATAAGTTTAAAAAGAGATTCTCTGGAATATTCAATAATTATCAGAGGAATTGATGATTGTGGCTATAGCGCTTGAAAATATAGAAATAAATCAAGAACTTTTAACAGGATTACCGCCCAGTGCGGTTACGATTTATAAGATAGTTACTGGCAATGGACCAATAACCAGTAGAGAAATAGTAGATATGTGCAATTTAGCCCCCCGTACAGTTCGCCATGGCCTTAAGCTTTTAGTGAGAGCAGGACTCATACAGAAACTCCCACATCTTCTCGACATGCGTTCTTGTAAATTCTATGTAGATTAAAAATCTGTAAAACTATTATTTTAAAAAAGTGGATTAAAGTTCCACATCACTACTGTGGAACAGAACATCACGATTAATTGCAGATTTAAACAATTGCAAAAGTAAATCGTTTGTAGTACGTATTGCAATAGGTACCGCATCTGCTGTTAGAAAAGCAAATACTGCTTCATTATTTCCATCAAGAATTGCACAAAAAACATCCTTTTTCTCGTAATGTTTTAATTTCAGACCAGGAAATCTTTCTGCTAATGGTCGGAGCAAATTATGATGTTTGCTTTTATCAAAGTATGATACTAAGCTTATTCTTTGAGCTTTAGTGTATTGCATCATTTCTTTAATTAATTCCTCATCAACATCAGGCGTAACAAGCAGAAGGTCATACTTTGAACGCATTGCTATATCAGTGATACTTGCTTTAATAGCTTCTTCACCAACTATTATGGAGGTGTTGTGTTGCCCTTCAAAGGAGAGGGATGAAGCAGATCTATCTATCTGTCTAAGTTCATCCTCTCTTGTATTAATAACTTGATAGAAAGTCATTGTTTTTTCGATTACAGAATCTAGCTGGGAGATAAGGATATTGTCTATATCCTTTACAACAGAAGCAATTTGAGAAACTAGAGTGTTAATTTGTATTTCTTCACCCTCCGTTACTTGCAAGATGATTTGATCTTTCTGTTCCTCTTTGTGGTCTTTAAGATATTGTTTTTTGTCTGTTAAATTAGCAGCTAGTGCTTCTTGTTTGTCAGTTGCTGCTTCACGAAATTGTTCTACAGAGTTACTTATCTTTGCTTTCAGATCAACAGCCATTTTTTCTGCATCTTGTTGAGATTTAGTGATTTCCTTAATCGTATCCATTTGTAGTTTTTGTATCACTTGATTACTCTCATTTGAGAATTTCTGAATTTCACCGACAGTTTCATCCTTTGTCTTATTCATTTCTTCTACCGTTGTTTTCTTCAACTGTTCAGCTACACTAGAACAAGAATTGTAAGAGGATTCTGCGAATTTTTCAGTTTCATTTTGAAGTAATTCTAATAAATCACTTGGGAGTAAATCGATCTTTTCTATAGTTTCACTTGTTAGCTGATTCTTCTTTGTTCTAATGGTTGTCTCTCCAGCTACCTGGAAATGATCTAGTCTTGACCGTATATCATCTCTTACTTCGTTCAAAGCTAAGACATGTTGATCGATTAATTGTAAACCACTTTCATTCAAATCATTTGCAAGGTTTCTTACTGTATCCCTAGCATCAATGAGAGGAGATTCAATTTGCTTTCTAGCTTTTCCAAGTTTTAATATGGCAGAAGTTTCAATTGAATTCAAGGATTCAGCAATTTTGGAGGAAAGAAAATTAGTCTGTCTATCGATTTGCTCCACACTTCGTCTTAGCTCTTGAGTCTGTTTTATCTGTTCAGAAAATAGATTATTAACTTCTTGAGATAAAGTGTCTACTACAGATTTCGATTCGTTTGTCCATGAAGTATAAGATTCTTGCCAAATAGTGTCATATTTTTCCATGAACGTTTCTTGAATAGTTGTAACTTTACCCACAAGTTCTTTTAATTGATTATCTAATTCAGGAGCCAGTTTATCCAAAAATTCTTTATGGTTGTCGGTGTGGGCATCAAGACTGTTGGCTATTATTTGACTTAAATTTTCAAAAGTAGCTTTAGTTTGTTGCTCAACTGCCTCTTCCAACTGACTACTCCTTTGGATTGCAACATGATTAAATTGCTTAACAAAGGCATTGAGTTCTTCGACAAATGATTGTAATTGAGTTGAGAAGATTATTGGTTGATCCATTATTTTTGTCAAGTAGCCCTCAACTGATTCTTTATTTTCTTCGATATGCATAGAAACAGTATCATGTAATTCGTCACTGTGATCTACATATTTCTGATAGAGTGCGTCAACAACTTGTTTTATCAAACCACTAACGATGTGGATATCAAATACATTTCCCTCACCTGTTAGTTCTAGGGTTCCTCCGAACTTTGTTTTTTTCTCTCTATAATCTTCTTTTGCACTCTTCAAAGAAGAAATCAAACCATCTATCGAATAAAGAGCATCTTTCTCAACAACAATATATTCTTTCAGGAATGGTAACATTCCGAAATATTCAGGTGTTCTCCCAGCTATTTTTTTCAGAAAACCCAGTTCTTCAAGATTCTTTACAGATTGAATTAGAGTAAGTGGGTCTAAACCTGTAACAACTAGCAGTTCCCCGATAGTAACTTTACCAAGCCCCAATGTTGCCGCATAAACTTTGATGTCAGTTTCACTAAAACCTATACGAGTCAATAAAGGAGGTAGAATATCGATTTTGGACATAGCCTTCAGCCTACAATTTTTTTAACGTTAATTACTAGGTAATTGTTTCCTACATAAGTTTTATTGCAATATAGTCATAATTTGATTAACTTAAAAAGGATATACAAAAGGCAACAGAGAGGGAAAATTGCTATCCCTCGACAACACCCGTTCTAGGACACATAAACATTAGAAAACATGTTTTGCACAATGGTCTATGAGATTTGCATATTGCTCTTCCATGAGAGATAAGTAAATGAGTAACCATTCCCCATTTTTCATTAGGAATAATTTCAAGTAAATCCTTTTCAATTTTGAAAGGGTCAATTTCACTAGTTAAACCCAATCGGTAAGATAGACGTTTTACGTGTGTATCAACGGCAATGCCTTCGCGGATATTGAACCAATCATTTAGCAATACATTAGCTGTTTTTCTGCCGACACCAGGGAGTTTGACCAGTTCCCCTATCGTTGTGGGCACAATAGAGTCGAACTCAGAAATAAGCTGCTTAGAAAGCTCTTGAATAAACTTCGCTTTATTCTTATACAAGCCTACTTTAGATATTGCTTGCTCAATATCACTGATTGTAGCAGAAGCAAAAGAAGCAGGATTAGGATAACGAGAAAACAAATCCCTTGTGATTGAATTTACTTGTTTATCTGTGCTTTGAGTACTTAGAACTGTTGCAATTAACATTTGAAAGGGAGAAGTATAATTAGTTAAACCCCCTATAAACTTTGGATAGTGTACTTCCAATAAAACAAATATTCTAAGTGTTCTTTCAAGCAAAATCATTACAATTAAAGAAAAAATAGTGAAGTTTTATAGTTTTTGAATATAGGATATATGAAATTTGCAATAAGTTAGTATTTAATAAACTGAAAAAATAGGTTTACTTGAAATTAAAGGCGATTTCTTTGAGTACTGAAAAAACAAAACTACAATTTGATATTGATTGGAAAAATTTAGGCTTCTTGTTACTTAGAGGTTTGATATTTTTGGCTTTTTATGCGTTGTTGCACTTTTTATACGATCTTTTACCAAACCCAGTTTTCCAAGCTATAGCAGGAACTAATGAATCCGTTTTTCAACATCTAAAAATAGGATTTTTTGCATTTTTACTATTCATTGGAGTAGATTATCTGTTCCACTTGAAAAAGATGGAGAATAAAACAGCTTTCACTTTTTCTAGATTAATAGGAGCTATTCTTGTAGGATGGTTATTAATGTTCATCTGGTATATGATACCAGCAATATATAATCAAGAATTTGCATCACTAGCTGCAGAACTTTCTTTAGCTATGGTAGTTACATATATTGCAGGAATAATTGCTATGGTGTTTGCTGAAAACCTAGAAAAGATAGAATATAAGTTATCATTCAAGGTAATTATTATTGTACTAATAGTGATATTGGTAATTTTCTATGTAGTATTTTCATTCATAACACCATGGTTAGATGTATTCATTGACCCTGAATTCTTGTAAATTGCAAAAATTCTTTATTTTTTTTCTTAAAACAAACCATGATTATTTCCTATTTGTGAACATTAAAGTAGAGAATCTAATATGATGAATAATAAAGAGGTTAAATTTTCAATTTAACTTGCTGTTACAAACAGAAAGAATATTAGAAAAGGAGTATCAAATAATTTAAATACTATCCAGAGCTAATAGTAATTTGTATAAAGGGGAAAATTCGAATGGCAGCGGGCCAAAGAAAAATATTCAAAATAACTTTGTTAGGAGACGGCGCAGTCGGAAAAACATCCTTGCGTAAAACCTATCTTGGCGAAGGATTCAAAGATGGTTACAGTATGACTATCGGAGCCGATTTTGCTGTAAAAAGACTTCGTATTGATGACCAGGATTTCGTTGCACAAATTTGGGATCTTGCAGGACAACAAAGGTTCTCTGCAGTTCGAGAGGTTTATTATAGAGGAACATCAGGGTGTCTTCTTGTTTTTGACATCTCTCGTCGCTCAAGTTTTGAGAATATCCCTTCGTGGATAGCAGAGCTATTAAAGAACAACAGCAATCGTGTTGTCCCAATTGTATTAATTGGAAACAAAAGCGACCTACGAGCAACTGCCAAGGATCCAATCATGAGAGAACAAGCTGAAGAATATGGTCGTTCATTATCTCAATGGTCTGGTTTTTCTGTTCCATACATCGAAACTTCTGCTAAAACAGGGGAAAATGTTGATGAAGCATTCAAAACATTGTTAAAAAACATTGTTCTTTTCTACGAAAAACTTTATGCACAACAATAAGTTTTCTTCATTCTTACTTTTCTTCATTTTTTTCAATTCTTATATTCATTGTTTCTTCATCAAAGCTAGAGTCTAGTGAGACGGTGCTGTCTTCATTCACTTTAGCTATTTTCATCTTCTCTAAATCGTTGATATAACGTCTAGTTTGTGATAATGAGACACCTAGAACAAAAGATAGTTGAATCGGAGCTATAACGCCCATTCGTCTAAGTAAGCTTATGATATTAAATCTAGGATCAGATGTCACTAGTCTTTCCAATACCTCTTTTTGCTTATGCCACTTCTTTTTATCTATCATGGCTGCATTTAATATATCTTGTAGCTCTTTTTTCTCTGTTTCAATCGCCACTACTTGATCAGACAGCTCGTAAATCAGAGATTCTCTTTCAACTAAAAGTAATTTCAGCATTTCTTTCTCTTTTTCAATCGTTTCTTGAATTTCTTTTATGTTTTCGTCTGTGAACTCATCTTCAAT
>JAGXNV010000110.1 GCA_019894795.1 Candidatus Heimdallarchaeota archaeon
GTAGAAAATATTCCCTACTATGAGATCACCATGACCATCAACAATTTTTCCTTCTGTTTTCCTGATCTCAAAAAGTTTTCTGTGTTCTTCCAAAAATGAATATACTCTTTTTTCTAGTCTGGCATCAAATGGGTATCCAGAGTAGGTCTTAGTTGTTCTAAAGTTTTCATCCCATTTTTCATAAATACTGTCAAATATTGAAAAGTTAGGTTTAACAATGTTTTTTTGATGAAGTAAGGAAACTTCATCTGCTATCTTTTGTAATATTTCTTCATCAATTGCTCCTTTTTCTTTTAAAATATTCAGGAGCAAAGAAGATTGGGGGAGTTGAATCATCTTAACTAAATATTCTACTGGATCAGAAGTTGTACCAACGTGTCCTTGAAAGTCAACCATCTCCATTCCTATATATATATCTGGGGCCATTCGCTTATTCAATACAACTTCAGATTTTACAGATTCAAACCTTTTTTTTAAAGTAGTGAAATCAAGGACATCACCAAACTTGATTGATTTCTTCATTTTATATGCAAATTTACCGGTTAAGAAAACCCAACTTATGTTTGTCTCAACTACGACAATTTTTTCTTCTACTTCGTGTGAATATGCAGTTGGAGATCTAAGTTTTTCAACTACTTCCTTCTGAGAGAGCATTATCAATCGCTTCTAATATTATGTCTTGATCATCTGCCATATTGACTTCAATATGAGGTAGTACAGTCGGTTCAAAGAGTTCTATGTACTTCTCAAAAACTTTAGTATCTGCATCACTTAAAGTTTTTCTCTCTCTTTTCTCTCTTTCCTCAAATCTTTTGCGAATTAAGGATTCTGGACTACTTACGATAACTAGTAAGAATTTTGCACCAAAACGGGCACAGATTCTTCCCACCTTACTTCTTAGCCTTTCTTTGTAGAAAGTACCATCTAATACACAACCCACCCCATGTTTTAAAAGTGTATAAAGTACATAGTAAATTGTATCGTAAACTACAGTTCTTTGTCGTTTGGAATAGGAACCTCTTCCAAAAATGTTTTTTCTAATATCTCGAAAAATCCTTTTCCGAACTGAATCTGTACCTATGTGCTCCAGCTGGTATTTTCTGGCTAATCTTCTGGCGAGAGTTGATTTTCCTGTTCCAGGCAACCCAGCAAGTAATATTACTAAGGGGGGTCTTCTACCAGATCTAGAGCTTATATTTTTCACTTCCTTTTCTGATGATCAGGACAGAGTATCACTGTTTCTTCTCTGAATAGCCCCTTTTTAACTACTTCCTTACCATGCTTATTACATACATTCTTTCCACACTGAGAACACTTCTTGATATGTTCGTCACATGAGTAGTTCTCACAATGCTCACATTTCTTCGCACGATCAGTAGATACAACATTATTACATGTTGAACAAACTACTGCATGATTAGTACAAATTATGTTTTTTGAGAGAGAACCCTCAATTGTATGATCTTGACATAAAACTTTCCCACAGACATTACATACATCAGGTGTAGAAACAAAGAGCATTTTAGATGACTTCTGTTCTAAACATATCTCACAAAGTAGGTGAATTTCTGTTCCAAGAGCTGATTCAGCTATTCCATTAATCGCTAACTTGTTTCCACGATCATCAACAATGTTTATCTCTGCTAGTGAAACAGGAATATAAATAATTGAAGCAAAAATATCTCTGATTTCTCCAGATTTTGGAATGCTGAAATCTTTCTTACTTATTGTAAAATTGCTATCTTGAATCAGTTTAACCCTTGGAGATGATTTAAGTAGAGCATCATTTGATTTTATTTTCTCTACACCTTCTTCAATTTCCTTTATATGATTCTTAATCACTTCAGGTCCAAATTTGATAGTTTCCATTGCTTTATTATATTCTCCAACATCACTGTTGCTCTTAAATTTATATTTATCTTGCATAAGAGGTTTTAATGCTACATAAATTCCCTTTGCTTCTTCAATTTGAGCTTGGAATTTCTTTACTCTCTTACGTTTTCCGTCAATTACTTTGAATATTTCAGTTCTTTCATTTTGTAAACTCTCTGCCCAAAGAGTAATTTCAGCTTCATGCTCCTTTTCTATGTTTACTAGACCTTCTTGAATAGCTGTTTTCCAAGACTGAATATATAATGTTTCATCTACTAGCAGAACATCGTGAAAAGATTCTAGAATTGTTTCAGGAGTTCTTTGTATTTCCAATTTCTTGATATTTGAAGAGGTAGCCCCAAACAAACTTCCTAAGTTCTTCATAGGAAGCACGGAAATAAGCTCATCAAATACTTCCTCTGCTTGAATAGGTATTGATTTTTGATTCCATATCATTTCTTCTCCACCAAGTTCAATTCTATCTATTAATGGGAAAATTCTCTTTATAGGAAGATCAAGAGTTACTTCCTCCCAGCGGTCAGCAGTTGCATAATTCACTTGTATTCTTCTTTGAGCCTTTATACTGAAATCTAGATAGAGAAATGGTACATATGCCAGTTCAAGATTTTGTGTTCCAAGATAACTAAATTTCTTATTACCAAAGAATTTTTCAAGCAAATCTTTGAATTCTACAGGTTCGTATTTCAGATATTGATCTTTCATAGTTTTGATGATTTTCGAAAGATCTATGATTTCTACTTCAGGTTCCTTTTCTTTAATAACCTGAAAATCTTCTTTTGTTTCAACTGGTAAATCAACTAGACCTTTGACGTCTGAATCCGAATCTATCACAGATTCCTCTGATTCATCAATCCCAGCTTGTTTATCCAATAAACTTGTCTTACTGGAAAATTTCCTTATCGAAGAAAGTTCTTTTTCTAAATCATCTAAACTAAGTTCTTTAGATATGTCATCTAAATCCATTGAATCTATAGCATGGTCATAGGTTCCAATTTGTTTGCATAATGTTGGAGGGGGAAAATCATACATCCTAGCTACTTCTTCATCTGAAAGGGTTTTGTGAACAGAATAAAGTCTCCGTGTGGTTATATGAACTGGTTCTGGCCAGACATCAGGAGAGAGAATATAAAATTCACCACTTTTAAATGATTGAAGTTGATCAACGATGAAACGTGCTTCTGGTTGAGATTGAAGCATATTATCAACAATTCGTAAATCTTGAGGAGTCACAAACCGTCCAAAGAAAAAAGTACTAACTTGACCAAAAGCTTTGTAATCCACATCACTGATATTCTGAGTTGCAACAAGCATAGACAAACCGAATTTTCTCCCTTGCTTGAATAATAATTGTAGCCATTGTTTCGTTACTGGATTCTTCGGGTGAGGAGGTATTAATTGAGGAGGACCTGCAAGTTCGTCAATGTAGAAAATAAGTTGAGGATCTGGAGAAGGGTTAGATCGGATATAAGTATAAAGACTTTGAGCTAAAGTCGTTATGTATATCTCTCTGAGTCTTAAATTTGAGAGTGTATTAAGATAAATTATTGAAAGTCTTACTTTATTGGGATCTGTTGGTTTTATCAAAGTTTGAATGGATAATTTTGGTCCTAAATTGAAAACTAGAGAAGGTGCTCCAACTGTAATAGATTTTATTCGTTTAATCAGTGAATCTTTTTCTCTTTGAGAAAGTAAGGTGCGAATATTCTCCGGTAAATAGGCAACTTCTGTCTTTATGAGATCAATAAGCATCTCAAAATCAGCAATCAGAATATTTTTATTCAAACACTGTTCGAATAATGAAACAAGATATGCTTTAATTGCACCTCCTCGTTCAGAGTTTAGCTTATATCCTAAAACATTAGCTATGGTTGTAGCAATTCCATCAATTGCTAAAATTTTCTCTTCACGATCTAGTTCTTGTGGAGGCATCATCAAAGGATTAATTGAAAGCGGTATTCCTTTTTCAGATGCAGGAGTGAAAATAACAACTTCTAACTTATCTTTAAATTGATCATAAAATTCTTTAGAAATACCGTAAGGTTTCAATTTGTCAAATTCTTCAACAATTACTAAACTACTGATATCACCCTGTGGATCTATAATAATAGCAGGAATGTTGTTCCTAACTGCTTCTTCAATAAGAATCTTACAGACGACAGTTTTTCCTGAACCACTCTGACCAAAAACACTGATGTGTTTAGTTAGAGTTTTGACAGGTAAATAAACATCTTCCTGAGTAGAGAATTCTTTTCCAATAAACATAGATGGATTCTGTTCATTTTTTTCTGACATTTTCTTCAATTAAAAAAGAAGAATCAATATATAAAAACTATTGTAAAATGAAATGATGTAGAAAAAGAAGAGTTGTAAACTCTTTTTATAATCCTGCTATTAGGAATAAAATTCCGCCAATAATAACTAAAAGTCCGCCTATTCCACTTCCTACAACACCAAGAACGATTAAAATAATACCTAGTATTATCCAATCTAAACCAAATCTACCTAGTGCTAATAGAATAGATATTACACCTATTACAATTAATATTATAGCGATGATAAGAGATTCTAATCCACCACCTAGTGAGCTTACCCAATTAGCTGTATTGAAAATATCAACAATTCCACCTAAAGTTTCACCGATTAAAGTCAATACTCCTATTGCAATTTCAATTGCTCCTCCTAGAACTGCTAGAATAGAACCTACATTAGACAGAGATTTATTTCGCTTTGCCATGATAGTTAAAAATAGTTTTTATATATAAATTTTTAGGGAATAAAGATTTTCATTTTAATTATTAATTATCAACGATTTCTAGTTGAAGCTACGATATAGATACTACCGCCTACAATAATGATCACACCAGGTATTCCCAACCCTACTATACCGAGTATAATAACCAAAATTCCTCCCACCAAAATATGTTTTTCTCTAGAAACAAAAATTATTGTTGATGCACCAATTATTATACTAACTACAGTTAAAATTAAGATATCCATTTGAAATATATAGAAAGGAGTACCGATAATTAAGCCAGTTGCAACTGAATTAAGAACAAAACCTTCAATAAAATAGGATAAAATTAGAATGATTCCACCTATAACAAAAAGCATACCACCAGCGATAGAAATGCCTTGTCCAATCTTGATATACCCTTGTTTAGTTACCATTATCCTTTAATGCCTATTCGCCTTTTTAAAATTATGGGGAAGAGTTTTACTTGAATGTAGCTCTTGCAGTTATAATGTGGGGACTTACACCTTTCTGGAAACGTACGATTACAGCATTATTTCTAGATTCACTCTTACCATGAACTCGTGAAATTGTTCCTGTCATCTGTTTATTTGTTCTTGGTAAAACAACATTAACTTTTCTTCCCAAATAGCTGCTTATAGGCAGTTCCATGTTGTGTAAGTAAAGAATGACTGCACGATTCTTAGACTTACCTGATGCATCATGTAAGACTGAGTGAACAATACCAAAGGTCTTGGATAAACTCACTTTCTTCTTGGGTTTTGCTTTCTTTGAAGAAGTTTTTGGTTTAATTTTTGGCATTGAAGGAGCTTTTGCTATCGCCAACTTTGCAGCATCTGAAATATCTTTTTTGATGGTATCAAGCTTCTTTGCAGGAGCTTTAGCAGCAGGTTTAGCTGGAGGCTTCTTTGCAGGAGCTTTAGGTTCTTTTACAGATGGTCTAACAGCTACTTTTTCTTCTGGTGACTTTAAAACTGGAGGTTTTGGTATTGTATCTTTATCTAGGTCTTTTATTTTTGGTTCAACTTCAGTTTTTGTAGTAGTTGTCTTGGTTGGAGGCTTCTTTGCAAGGGTTTTAACCACAGGTTTAGCTGGAACAACAAGTTCCTTTGCACTAAGAATCATACTTTCAGCTGTTGCTTTACCTATACCTGGCAGTTGTGCTAATTCGTCGGCTGTTGCATTTGCTAGTTTTTCCACTGTGTTAAAACCACAATCTACTAATGTTTTAGCTGCTTTGGGTCCAATTCCTTTAATATTCTCAATTTCATTATTTACCATTTCTGTAACCCTTTTGAATGTAAAAATTGAAAGGATTCTTTTTAAAAATCTTTAGATTGCAATGTTTTTGTCTTTCATAGTTTAGATTAGCAAACAAGGGTGAAAGCTTTTATCTTGGGTAGAAATTTATAATTATAACTTGTTTAAACTTATTTCAAAGAGATTTTCAAATGGTAAAAAAAATAATTCTTACAGGATTCGAGCCTTTTAGCGGTTCAGACACTAACCCGTCTATTTTAGCTTGTAATTCTTTTAATGGAAAGATAATCGATGGATATAAAATCAAAACCATAGAGATACCATTACGATATAAGGAAATAAAAGAAAGAATTGAGAGAGTGTTTCTTGAAGAGAAACCTGACATAATAATTTGTACTGGTCAATCCCCTCGATCCGTAATATCAATTGAGAGAATTGCAATAAATATGGCAAGCATAGAAAAATCAGCTTACAATTGTGGAGAAAAGCCTCAGGATGAAATTTTGGAAAAAGATGGTAGAGATGGTTATTTCTCCTCATTACCTTTAAGACAAATTAAGGAAAATCTTGAGAAAAACAAGATTCCTTGCGAGATATCAAACTCAGCAGGAACATTTGGGTGTAATCAAATTTTTTACAATTTAATGCATTTTATAAATGAGAAACAGATTGATATTCTAGCAGGATTTATCCATGTTCCATCTTTGCCAGAACAAGTCATAGGAAAAAACATGCCGTCAATGTCGTTTGAAATGATAGTTCAAGCTCTTGAAGTGATTATAAAAACAACAATAGATTATTCGCAGTAGGAGAAAAAGCATGAAAAAATTTCAGTTCTTAGCACTTAAATCAGATGAGTTTTTTGATATGGTAGAGAAGATATCTAGAGAAAGAAATACTCTAAAATGTAAAAAAAGAACCTCAAATCTACTAAAAATAACTTGCTTAATGGTTATTCCAGCGTCTATAATAAGTTATAAAACTGAAGAAGAAAATGACAATCTACTTGTAAGTAGAACAATTAATTTCTTGCCAACTATCTTATTATCTATATTAATTATAGCTCTTCTCGAGGGCATTGTTTATGGTATTTCGTACTTAGTAAACAACTTTAGTACCCTATCTTTTGTTCTTGTAGGTGGTGCATGGCTTCTAGTGATAGTTTTCTTAATATATCAGACATTTGTAGAAGTGGATGAGATAAATAAAAAACTGTATAGAGTAGAGGTGTAAACTTACGAAAATTGATCTCCATAGTCACTCTAGTTTTTCAGACGGTATTTATTCTCCTCATCAATTACTAGAAATGGCAAAAAAAGAAAATCTATCAATTTTCTCCATAACTGATCATGATACAGTAATAGGAACCCAGATAGCTAAAAAAGAATCAGAAAATTACACGTTTTCTTATTTAACAGGAATTGAAATTTCTTCTCGCTATAAACTAGAAAAAATAGAAATTTTAGGTTATAATTTTAATTCAGAATATTCAGGTTTCATAAGGGTTCTGGAACATCTTCAGAATGCAAGAAAAGATAGGATTTACGAGATCCTAGATAAGCTTCAAGATGTTGGAATTAACATTTCTTTTGAGGACGTTATCAAGGAAGTAGGTAACGCTTCAAGCCCTGGGCGTCCTCATTTTGCTAGAACTATGCTAATCAAAGGTTATGTAAAATCAGTTAAAGAAGCATTCGAAATGTATTTAGCTGAAGGAAAACCTGCATATGTTCCAAGGAAAGCCATAGAACCAAAAGATGCAATTGAACTAATTAATAATGCAAATGGAATAACAGTTCTCCCACACCCATTATTTATTGAGAGACACGATTTCCAAAGATTAGAAAATATTCTAGATCTACTAGTTTCTTGGGGGTTAAAAGGAGTTGAGGTTTTCTATAATTATTCAAGTTCCTTCTCAAATTTTCCAGAAAAAAAAGATAAGAGATGTCACTAATTATCTTTTAAAATACAGTAAGAAAAACGACCTGTTAGTAACTGGTGGAAGTGATTATCATGGGGAAAGAGGGGTCTTAGGGGATGTACATGTACCAAAGGAGTACATAATGCAACTTCAATCTTTCTTTAATTTGTAGACCTTATTATTTCAATTAATAATTCAGGATCATCTGTAAAGATTCCATCAACCTCCCAAGAAAGTAAATATTTCATGAGTGTTTTATCATTTATAGTCCATGGGTGAACAGCTATTTCATTTTTGTGAGCTCTTCTGATAGATTTTTTAGACACGATTGTAATAATGGAATAAGTTAGAGGAACTTGCAGAGCACAGAATTTTTTCTTTGAAAATATCCACAAATTAGAAAGGAAGGATATTACTTCTCGAGGACTCGCACTTGTAGGAATGCTAGAGATAACGTTTAGTTCTCTAAAACGATGAATTTGCTTAGTATGAAAAGATCCGACTAATGTTCGATTCTCAGCATTATTTTCTTTAATTGTGTTATAAAGTATTGAAGGTGCTTGTTTAGTCTCATCTTTGATATCCATGTTCACTTTTACTTTTGGAAATTTTTCAAAGAAAACATCGAGAGAGACAATTTGCATTCCTTTATTTCTAAAAGAGTAAGAATTAGTTTCCTTATCTTTGTACCTGTAACCAAGATCCAATTCTAATAGCTTCTCAAGAGTATAATCAGAGACTTTCCCTTGACCATTTGTAGTTCTGTCAAGTGTTTCATCATGGAAAACTACAGGATGATTGTCTTTTGTTAAACGGATATCAGTTTCCAAAACATCGACACCTATATCATATGCTTCTTTAAACGCCAATAATGAACTTTCAGGCGTGAAAGCACTTCTCCCCCTATGAGCCATAACAAGTGGTCTTTTACCTCTTAGATAAGGAACATCTGATGCCTTCCACATAGGTTGTATCAACCTCTCACCTCAATCTACTTGCTTAACCTGTCAAGGATTTCATTGATTAACATTAGCAATTTTTCTATTGTATTCTTTCCTATGTCTATTGATTTTCCAGGTTCATGGAATAGAAGATTACGTTTAAATCTAATCTCATGTAGAAGTGTTACTTCATCCTTTTTTAGCAGATTATTTTTCTCTAAGATATCTATAAGTTTGAGAAAATTTATTTCTTCAGTATCTGAATCTGTATCTAGACT
>JAGXNV010000111.1 GCA_019894795.1 Candidatus Heimdallarchaeota archaeon
TTTTTATGTTTGTAGGCCTCATGGGAATTTTCGCGAGAGGATTGAAAAGCAGTATTCGAAACATGTTCATTCTAGTCTTCTCTATAGGCTTAACTTCCTTCATCTGGGGGGCTTTTATATTTGGTGAATTTTTTGGATATGGAATAGCTCATGTCTTTCATTGGGAAGATCCGATGTTGTTTGGAACTCATTATCCTGCTCTGAGTCCAGTTGAAAATTTGATAGATATTTTTAATTTAGTTCTGATTATCGGAGCAATCCAATTGATGTTAGGTTTAACTCTTCGCTTAATAAATCAGATTAGGCATCGGGAAATCGAAGATATCATTAAAGAAACTGGTGCTCAAGTCTTCCTGTATGCAGCAATTCTCTATTTCTTAAGTTCATTAGACATCATCAATTTTGGAGTAGAAATTAACGCAGTTGTTGGAATAATTTCGGTAGCTCTTGGAGTAGGTTTAGCACTTTTTGGTCAAGGCATCGCTGCATTAATTATAAAGGATGAAAGGAAGAACTTTATTAAGAAATTCTTTGGTGGGATAGGTATGGGAGTAATGAATCTGCTAGAATCATTCAGTTCTTTCATTAGTAACACAATTTCATATGGAAGAATGTTAGCAATGCTTGTTGCTCATTTTGTCTTTTTAAGTGTCATTAACACCTTAGCAGAACTATCGGGTTTCATAGTATGGCAAATCTTAATTCTCTTTATTGGAAATATATTTGTTTTAGTTCTAGAAGGGCTTTTAGTATTTGTACAAACATTAAGATTACATTTCTACGAATTTTTCAGTAAATTTTATGAAGGGAGCGGAATACAACATAAACCAATCTTTATATTTAATAAAACAATGGATTTGAATAAGTATGGTAAATAGTCTTTTATTGGGAATAATTGCAATTGCTGGAACAATGCTTACTATAATTGGAGCGGGTATACCATTAGCTAAAGGAATCCAAGCTGCAGCAGCTGCAGTAGCAGAGAAACAACGTTTAAACATGTTCATTCTGATTTATTTAGCACTTGCAGAAGCTCTTGCAATTTACGGATTACTAATCGCTTTTATCATGTATACAAAAATTAGCCCTGCAATAAATGATGCAATTGCTGATGTTGCCAATCCAGTATTATTCACAGAAACCCAAGCATTCATTTTTCTTGGAGCTATGGCCATAATGATTATCTCTAATCTCGGAGCTGCAATAACTTTGACAAAAGGTGAACCAGCTGCGATTGGGTCATTAACTGCAAATTCAGAAGTTTTCACACCAAATCTTATTTATTTAGGATTGGGTGAAGCTTTAGCAATTTATGGATTACTAATAGCCTTTATCCTCCTCAATCTGGCTTAACGAGTGCATCAAACTAAGTTTACAACTAATTCCTTAGTTTTCTCTATAGGGAATTTATATTCTTTCAGATAAAGTAATTTGTTCAAATCTTGAATTTGACTTTCATACAATTTCAGATAGCACATTATACTCAGAATTCCAAAATCAGCATGAAATGCTTTTTTTAGTGTCGCTAATTCATTTGCTTTTATCGCGATCTCTACATGTAAAAACATTTTATCCTCAAGGTACTTATCAATGCCTTCAGAAATCTTTTCTGAAGTAAAAGTTTTCAGAAGGTCTAAATCACTCTTTAAATCATTATCTTCCATCATTTTGAGAACTTGTCTTCTGAACGGAAATTCGTCTGGGATGGGAACTAGTTGCAGTGCCTCCTGTATATCTACCTCAACAAAATCAGCTTTAAGGATTACAAGTAAAAGATTAGTTAGTAATTCATTCATAACAAATGCCATCGCACCTTTCCTTTGCGTCCGCTTTACTTTCTTAGCTTCAGAAGTCATCTTCTTTAGATAAAATGTTTCTATCGCTAATTCTATTGGCCAAATATCATTGATTTTAGAATACATTTTCTCAGCAACTTCTATTTCTTTCCCGTATTCAGTTTCCTTAAGAATGTCAAGAAGTTCTGCAAAATCCTTTGCTAAGATTAACTTTGAAATGAACGCAGTTCTTCCAAGCATTTCTTGTGGTCTCAAATTGATTACTTCCCTCAAATCCACATCTGATCTTGAATAGAGATATCTTATAATCCGTTGAATATTTGCTACTTCGAATTTAGTTGCATATGCTTCAAGAAAGTCCTTTGACCATTTTGGAGAGTGTTTTAAGATAAACGCATATTGATCAAGTAAGCTAGCTGTTAATAATCTCTCAATTTGGTGAGATTTGTAATCGGGAGATTTTTTTAGTTTTTCACCTATTTCAAAACTTAATAAATCCTGAGTGAATAATTCATAAGGTTTATTTATTAAATTTTCAAAGTCTTCTTGAGAAAGCAATTTCGAGTATTGTCCTCTTATGTAACTCGTCAAAAAGGCTATGTCAGGTGAACTGTTTGCCATCAACAGAACATGAACTAATAAAACAAATAAAGGTTGCTGAACAACAAGCTGACCAAATTGTAAAAGAAGCTGAAACTGAATCCTCTATAGTTATGGAAAAAGCTCAAAGTGAGAGAATTAGAAGATTAGAACAAGCAAAAACTGAAGCTAGAGAGATTTTAAAGAAGAAAGTTGAAGAAGCTAAAGATACTTCTTGTTACAAAGATTTGATTGAAAATGCTGAAAAAAGCTCTGAAAAATTATCTAAAGATGTTCGAAGTAAAATGCCAGAGGTTGCAGAAAAGATTTCGGATTTTATTTTAAAAATAGGGAGAGAAAAATAAACTTACTCATCAATTAGCTCATAATCTTTTTCTATTTCTACAATATCTTCATCGAACTCGAACTCTTCTATCTCCAAATCCTTTGCAGAATCTTCTTTTAAATCTTCTAAATGATCTTTTACTAAATCAAGAAGATCTGGAAAATCATCTACTATAAATGGTGTATTCAGTTCCTCTTCTTCAGAATACCCCCAAGTCACACCAAAACAAGGAATCGATAATATTTTAGCAACATAAACATCATTTGGTAAATCGCCTATAAAAACAGACCTAGCAATTGTTTCGGTATCATAGTGAGTAGCAATTAATTCAACCTTATCTTCTCCAGCTAAAATGTAATCAAAAGGGATATCATCACCAAAAAGATTCTGAAGAATCTTGTTTGCTACTTCTTCATCTTGCATTGTGGGATTTTGAGTAACAAGAACGAGTTCAACATTTTCCAGTTTTTTAATTTCTCGTAAAGTTTCATTAGCTTTAGGTACTAATTTCTTGATTTTGAGAAATTTCTCAATCTGGAGTTTCTTTAATTTTTTCCTTTTTAGGTATAGTTTTATTGGATTTACAGGATACTTAAAAAACAAGTACATACTCATTCTTCGTCTAGAAGCATCTTTGTACATTTTCTTTATTTGATCATGAGCAAATTTCTTTCCTAGAGCCTCTTCAAACACTTCTACTGTGATACTTATTGTATCTACAAGAGTTCCACCAAAGTCAATAAAAATTGGTACCTTTCCTTCCATGAAATATCAACATCTAATTTGGATGAATAAAATAAAAGAAAAAGGGGAATTTAAAACTTTTCACACTATCGTTTCTTTCTTCTAGTTTCTCTGTATTTAGAACGTAAGCCTAGAAGTAGTGTTCGTATTGTGAAAACTACACCTGTAATCGCAGCAAAAACCCCTACGAAATTTATACCTAATCCAAAGAAAGAAGCTCCTTGTGAGGCAGTCACCGTAAAATATATCCCAGCTATACCAATTATTCCAAAAAAGGCCGACATCATACCAATTAATGCCCAATAAGATTTTTCTCTTGGGATTTTAGTAATAACGGTTCTACCTGTTGCAGCATCCATTGTAGCTTCATACAGTTTTCCAGCAACTTCGAATTCTAGGAAATAGAAAGGAATGTGCAGTAAGTAGATGCCTTTAATTTCAGGCTTATCCTTTACTTCTTGGATTTGGGCTAGTTCTTTATACATTAAACCTTTATGAATTTCTCTGATTGAGGCTATTCCTTGTACTTTAGCTTGTTCAGTATCAAGTACTGAAGCAACAACTTTAGCTTTTACTTTATCTGCTTCTAAAGCTTGGAAGTATCGTTTACCTCTTGTTGATATTTCAAAGTTGATTAGATCGTTTATTATCTCCTTTGCTCCCCAAATGATAAATTCACGCTCATCATCAAATACTCCTTGTTCAGGTTTGAGATGGATATCAATATTCCTATATCCAGATTTGTATCTATGACTGAATGTAGCATATTCTCCATTTCCTTTATATTCTGTTCTTAAATGAGCAGTTACAATATAATATGGGTAAAACTTCAAATCTACTTTCTTCAAGTTCAAGGATTTATGTAAATCATCTGGTGTTCCTGGGCTTTTTAGAATGTCACCAACTAATTCAGTTCGAATTTGATCGACATCATAAGCGACGGGTAACATATAATGTTCGACTAGATCATCCACTTTCTTTAATTCGCTAGTAACGCTACAAAAAGGACAGGTCACATGAGTTTGAGTATCTTCTAATTCAAGAGGGGCAGCACAGTTAGGGCACATTATACTTCTCATTTTATTCCACCACCGATACGGGTTTAAACACATTTTTGAGCGTGAAGAAACCTATAATTGAAACAACAACACCTATTATTATGGGTGCGATATAATCTAGTCCTAAGAAGTAGCTTCCTACACCACCACCAATAAAGAATAAACCTGTAAGCCCCAAGAAAATCAGTCTGAATCTAGTTGTTACAGGTATCTCACCTGCAATTATTTTTCCACTGCTTCCAAGAATTGCAACTCTGTAAGTTTCACCTTGGAAAACATATTCTATTTGCCACACGGGAGTATGAACAAAATAAGTTCCAGTATACGTTATCTGTGTAGCACAATCAAAAACCTTAGTACAAGCTTTCTCAGCTCTAGCTCGATGATTATCAAACACTTCTGTCTTTGCTAGTTGATTAGCAGCATCTAACGATATTTCAGTAGATAAATAGTCAAATTCTTTCTCTGTACTCATCAACCTGTTATGATTGAATGGAACAGCGTGTGAAAATTCAGATTGTAAAATCTGTTTGACTTTTCGATATCCAAACATCGAACTTCCTCGTCTCCCTAAAAGAACATCAGCTCGCTTTTCTCGAATTTCTTGATCAACTGGACGATAAACAGTTACACTTTCAGTTACAGTTCGTCTATTCTTCCCTGAACCTACAGTTCTTGTTTTGGTTTCTGTATATCTCTTAAATCCCACATAATGAGTATAAGCATCAGAAGTTGCTACCCAAAAAGGCATCAGTATTGGTTCAAGTTTTGTAATCTTATATCCTTTAATCCCTCTCATGAAACCTTTCTTCTTAATAAACTGCTTTATGATATCTTGAACTTGTTTCTGATTAAACTTATTTTCAAGAATATAATGGTTTTTGAATTCCGTTCCATCTGACAAGAAAGCCTGACCACAAGAGATGCAATTGAAAATCGCATCTTCTGGATTAACATCCACTGGTGCATTGCAATGTGGACATTGAAATTTAGTAATTTGGCTCATTAAGAATAATAATTACTTCGTGACATATAAAATTTAGCAAAGTTTCCATGAATTTTGTATATTTATTCTTTCAATTTTGCTTTTTTCATTTCATCGATAGTATGTGTAACCGTATCGACCATTTTTGTCAGTTTCTCATATAGAGGATCATGCTCAGGAAAAATATATTCTCCTTTTATGCCCATTTCCATAATCTCATGAGATATAGGTAGAAAATCCAAGAAATTTATTTTCTCAGGTTCATATAGTTCTACTATTCCATCTCTCCATGATTCGAGTAAACTCTTACTATCCTTTTTTAGATTTGGTGGAAGTTGATTAAATACGAAGAAATTTGAGGAACGAATATTAAGTTTTTTGTAAATATCGTTTAGCATCTGTTTCGCACCTTCATAACTAAAGGTTGAAGGTCTTAAAACAAAAATTCTTGCATCTGCAATAGCTGCTGCATTAACTGATTCTAGTTTATATCCAGGAGCGCAATCATAAACAACGTATCTAAAGCCCATTCTTAGAAGAAATTTAGTCATCTCGTGCAATGCAAAGAAAGAGTGTTTCTGAATATCTTCTAGCATGGATAATAATCCTTCACCATACTCAACGTTTTCCTTAGCTACAATTACAAATAAATTTGGGTCGTGAGTCTTATTCAAAACATCTTCCGAAACTGATGTTTCGCCTAGGAGGACATCATTTATTGTATGTTTAATATTTTCATCTTCTATGTGAAAGATATGTTGAATTGTTGGTTGTGCGATATCAAGATCAATTAAAACAGTTTTGTTTCCCCTTCTAGCTAATTCTGTAGCGATATTGCATGAAAGTGTCGTCTTTCCTGGACCACCCTTTTGTGAGTGTAATATTATAATATCAAGCCTCGTGGAAGAAAGAGTACTCTGATCGCTGAAATCGAATTTTGACATTAAATCACCGGATAATTATATTAGGAAACCACACATATTAAAGTTTAAGTGACGAGTAGCTTCTCATTGGGGGCTATAACATGAAACGTTTATATGCTTTTTAGGAGGGATTCACCATCATCATACTTATATTTGTAAATCTTTAATTGTTCTCAATAGAGTTAAAGAAAGTACTCAATAGTAGCAAGGTGGTTATATGAAGATTTTATTTGATGAAACTCAAAAAGAAAGAGGATTGATCTTTGACAATTTCCAGAAACTAGCGGAAACTTTAGAAAACTCAGGACATCAATTAAGCCGTTTGGATACGTTTCCCATAAAATATTCAGAGATAACAAGATCTGATATAGTGGTTTTTCTATGTCCGGATGGCTCTAAGCTTTATGGACACGAAGTAAAAGCTCTTCTACGGTTTGTTGACGAAGGTGGGTCTGTAGCAGTATTCGCAAATGCTGGAGGAGATAGAGGATTGAATACTAACATGAACACCTTGCTTAAGCATTTTGACATGGAAATCGTCGCGAATCAGCTTTTTGACTACAAGAATTATGATCTCAAGCTAGAAAGTAACCCCATAATAACACAATTCTACAACCATTCAATTACTGAAGGGTTAAATGAGGTTACACTAGTTTCAAGTTGTTCAATTAATATTGGTAAAAAAGTGGTAGAACTAGCAAGGACATCATCCGATAGCGATCCACCAAGTGCAACTGTAATGGCTATTGCTTCATACGGGTTAGGAACAGTTTTTGTTTGTGGTTCATATCTTATGCTGTCAGATCTTAAATCCGGTTTAAAATTGAAAGATAATAAGAAATTAGCTGAGAACATCTTCAACTTCATCTCGGAATCACAAACAGAGAAAACAGAACAAAAAACACCAGAAAAGGAGCTTAAAATTGAACAGGAAACAGAACCATTAAAGGAACGATATGAAGATAAGCACCCTGTTGAAGAAATTCCTCCTCAAGCTATTTCACCAATGTCTATTGTTCAAGAACTCAAAGAAGAAATGAAGATAAAAGAACCAGTTGAAGCTAAAGCAGAAGAAAAACTTTCAAAAGATGACATTTATAGTGCAATGGCAATTATTCAAGATTTAGAGAAAGACATTTCTGAGCTCAATATTGAAGATCCAGGTTACAGAGATATTCTTCTCACTGATATGGCTAGGAGGAAAGGTATAGACTATTCTCAGGTTTTACCATATCTAGAAAAAATCAGAGAGAAGGAAAGAAGAAAGACTGAGAGTGGTCATACAAAAGAAGTTGGGACACGAAGAATGGATGAAGCTACTATTCCTACTCCATCCCCCGCTGATAGATTCGAGGAGGAAGTGCTTATATTTGATGAAACTTTAGAAGAGCAAATTCATGCAAGTAGTCGAACAACACCAACTACTCAACAACTACAGAGATCTGATTTAACTGAAGTAGTAGATGCAATAAAAGAGCTAAAAAACAGTGTGGACGTTTTAAGTGCAAATCTTATTCATCTAATGAGTGAAATTGTTCTAGAAATAAAAGAACAAAAAGGAAAAAAAAGGATATTTTAGGATAGATAAAAGTGAGATTCGAGGAACTAACCCAATGCTATTATAAATTAGAAAACACGCAGAAAAAACTTGAAATGGTCGACATTCTAGCTGAAACGATTACTAAGGCTAATGCAGAGGAAGTCGGAAAAATTGCTCTTTTAACATTGGGGAAGATCTACCCTGATTTTATTGGAATTGAACTCATGCTAGCTGAAAGAATGGCAATAAAATCTCTTGCCATTGCAACAGGTAAAAGTGAAAAGACAGTACAGACACTACTAGATGAGATTGGTGACTTGGGGAAAACTGCATACCAATTATTGGAGAAAAAACCTCAATCTACACTATTAGCATTTACGAACCAAGAAGAAAAGCAAAAGTTAACAGTGAATGATGTTTGGGAAATCTTTGATTCAATTACTAAAATGTCAGGAGAGGGATCATCGGATAAAAAAATAAGGACATTATCCGGATTAATCTCTAAAGTAACTCCTCTGGAAGCGAGATACATAATAAGAATGGTGTGTGGACAACTAAGATTAGGTGTTGCTACTCAACTGCTATTAGAAGCACTTTCGTTTTCGAAAACAGGATCTAAAGAAAATAAGGATGTACTTGAAAGAGCATACAACAGAACATCAGACATAGAATTTGTTGCAAAGACATTATTTGCAGAAGGGATAGAAAGTATACGAAAAGTAGAGGTAAAAGTGTTCAATCCCATTAGAGTAATGTTAGCTCAAAGAGTTTCAAGCTCTGAGGAATTGTTAGAAAGATTTGGGGGAACAGTATCATTAGAGTACAAATATGATGGTCTTAGAGTTCAAATTCACAAAAAAGGATCAACAATCAAGCTATTTTCGCGTAGACCAGAAAACATAACCAATCAATTTCCAGATGTTATTAAATTCATTAATGAAGCTGCAATGGTAGAGGAGTTCATCATTGAG
>JAGXNV010000112.1 GCA_019894795.1 Candidatus Heimdallarchaeota archaeon
TCTCCCAATAGAATGTCTGTTTGATTTTTCTGACCTTTTTAATTTCACTAACATACCAGTCCATCAGTTCAGGATTCGATGCATCGGCCATAAATAGGTCATATTCTTTATCAGGATGGGTTCTAATTGCTATCTCTTTAATCATCTTCTTCATGGCACTTTTTTCAGAAAAAGCAGCTCCTATTCCTATAAATCCTTCTTCTGTATTCACTTCTGCAATTGGTTTCATATTAAAGAGTGAGACCATTATACCTTTAACTGAACCTCGTTTAACTTTTCCAGTTTTAAACAGCGAAATAGTATCTCCAGTCATGCCAACAGTATAGATTTCCTCTTTGAGGTTGTCTAGATGAGCAGTAATTTCCTCTACATTCTTTCCTTGTTTTAACAATTCTAGAGCACGATAAGCCATAGCTCCTTGAGAACCGCAGGTAAGATCAGTATCATAAGGAGTTATTTTGATTTTTCCTTTGATTCTCTTTGCTGCTAATCTTGCAACATTCATCTGACTAGAAATTAAAGGAGTTAATCCTATGTATAGAATCTCATCATAACCATCCTTTATTGCTTGTTCATATACCTCTATAGCGTCTTGAGCCATCATTTGTGAAGTGGTCGGATAAGGATCTGCTGTACTAAGACTGTTAATAAATTCGTCACGATTGAGTTCAGTTATTTCTCTCTTAGATTCTCCATCAATAATAAGAATTGATTCAAAGTATGCAATCTTTTCATCTTCCATGAATTTTTTAGGCATTAGAGCAGATGCATCTGTGACAAGTTTAATCTTCATGTTGGTAACTTAATGTTGCTAGTATAAAAAATATCGCAAGCAAAATTCATTAAACTCGAATATAGACAATAAGTTGGAGATTATTCTAGATAAAAATTTAGTCATTTTATACTTTTTAGGATAAAGTATAAGAAAGATTAGGACGTAGTTTATTTAATATAACAAGAAGTGATAACGTTGTCAGAAGAGCGAGAATTAGACGAACTTGAGGATCTAGATGAAGAGTATGAAGATCTAGCCAAATTAGATGAATTTTCATTGGATATGGAAGAATTTGATGACATGGATGGGTTGGAGGATATTCCTGAAGAAGCTATTACCCAAAGCTCTCAGAAGGATATTATCATTACTTATGGTGATAAGATTGAAGATGAAATAAATAACCTTAAACAAGAGTTCTTGGAAAAACTTGATGAAACTAAATCGGTTGATTCATCTACTACTATCAGATTACTTAACGATTTATTAAATCGTAGTAAAATGCTTGAAGCACATTCATTAACAGCTGAAATCTCTTCTGGTATAGCAAACCTTCTTACTACATTAAAGAGACATGGAGAAGCAACAGAATTTTGTCTTTTAGCAGTAAGTGAAGCAAGAAAATCTGGTGACCACGAATTACGATTAAGATGTTTAACTTCATTTGGGCTTAATTTAACTAATTTTGATTCAAAGGATGCTTCTGTTGTTTTCAGTCAAGCTATTGAATTAGCTATAGAATTAGAAGATGATGAATCGAAAGCTGAAAACTCTTTTTATTTTGCTAATTGTCAAAGTGTAACAGATCGAGAACTAACTATTCCCTTGTATATAGACGCTAGAAAATATTTTGAGACTAAAGGGAAAAACGATTGGTTAGGTAAAATCGATTATAGATTGGGGTTATTACAGAAAGAAAACCACCAATATCAAGATGCTTTGAATATGTTTAATAGTGCAAAATTATATCTTAAAGATTTACCAACTATAAGGAATGAATTTGATATTGATAAGAAGATTGCTAGTACTACTCTATTGCTTTATTCTGGAAACACTCTTAAGTATCGATTAAGGATTCCAATTCCTGAAATTATTGTACAATCTGATTTAACAAAAAAAATCTATGAATTGATTTCAATAAGATCAACTTATGATGTTATTAAGGGATTAAGAAATCATTCTAACGTACAAGTTTCTACAGGAGAACAAGTCTTTGATAGCTTAAAAGGTATTTTGGAAGACTCTAGTTTTGAAAGATTTGAAGATGATGATCTTAATTATACCTCTGAACTGTATGAAGATATTGGAAACCTCTTCCTAAAGGATGGAAAACCTGCAAATGCTTACTATTATTACATTTCAGCTCAAATACTCTATCTCTTAATAAAGAACTCAAAAAGAGCAGAGAAGAACGATAAAAAGCTATTGAAACTCATTCATGAAATTGCAGATGGTGACGCAACACCGATGTATTTTGATTTATTACTTTACATGTATTATCAAATATCTTATGGCAATATCTCTATAAATCCAAAAGAAGCAATAATTAATATTAATTCTGGGATTGAAATTGCTCGAAAGAGAGATAATCCATATTACGAAGGGTTATTTAAAGAACTTCTAGGAGATATTAGAAAAGAAAAAGATTTAGACAAAGCTATCACGGAGTATACATCAGCAATTACAATCTATGAAAGTCTTGAAGGTCATTTAGATTTGATGAGAATTCATGAAAAATTAGGAACGGAGATGTTATCAACTCAAACAGATAAAGCGAAGGATATATTAAGAAAAGCACTTGATATCGCACAAAAAATCAAAAACGAAGCAATTGTGTCCAGAATAAATGCAAAAATGTAATTGGTTTACAAATAACTCATCTATTCATTCATAAAGTAAAATAATCTTCAAATGATTTGTTAAGGAAGCAACACTTAAAAGAGTTTGAAAGTTCATTAAATCAGTTTATATAATAATTGGTGATAACTTTGAAAAATATGTTAAAGGTTACTTTTGTTTTACTATTTCTAGTGGCTCTTGTTAACACATCGACAGCAGCACTTGACGATGGTTATTATTATTCTGATAAAATGGTCAAAAATGGTACTTTTACTTGGTCCGTTATTCAGAATGTTAATACAAATGAAGCTGTTGATGTTTATGGTATCCTTGATGTTGGCTCAAACTTTACAGTACAGCTAAAGGATGATCTTTATCCTGGACCTATCAGCGAAGATGAATTGAACTCTGTGTACGCAACAATAGAAGTTGATGGAGAAAAGTATACTGGCTCAGGTTTCCCTCTTTTCTGGCATGTTGAAAAAGTGGAAAATGGTACTGTCTCTACAATTAGAGAAGAATTTGAATCCGAAACAGAATTATTCAATGTAAGTGATGCGGGAAGTAACTTCTTAGTCAATTTTACTGTTTTTGATGTCTTTACTGTTGGTTCCACAAATTACACCCTTTTTGTAGAACTTGAAATTGATCCTCTCAATGGATTAACTAAACGATATTATGATAGGTTGATTAACGGAACTCAAGTAGAGAATATTTTCGAGATGGAATTTATTGACTTTATAGTAAGAGCTCCAGCTGATACGCTTTGGATAATCACAGGTTTAGTCGCAGTTTCAACAATAGTATGGTTTGTCAAAAGAAAACGCAAATAAGCTCTTTCTCTCATTTTCTTTTCTATTTTCAGCAATCTATTTGATAAGTCTTATATTAGATGAAAAAGAATCAAGTTAGGTGCCTTCATGAGCAAAAATAAAGATACATCTTCAAATGAGACACGAAAATTAGATAATAAAACAAGTATTTACTTCTCTATTAGTTGGTTAGAACTAGAAGTTCTCAAAATACTTACAAAGTCTCAAACTTCAGTATATAAAGGTGAGATGATAAACCGCTTGAGATCAAAGTATCCAGAAATTTCTAATAAACCAGAGAGTTCATTTTACGCAATTTTCGATAGACTAGAAGAAGATAATCTTGTCGCTCTCTCAGAAATCAAAGGTGAAGGATACAAGAAATTTCTGTCGATTACCGAAGGTGGGAAGTTCGAGTTAAAAAAAGCAATAAATTGGGGAATAAGTACAATATTTGAGGGGATGATCGATGAATTAATATCTGTACTTAATGATTTTTGTGTAGGCGTAATGGGATGTTTGAAAGAATATGATTTTGGTATAATAAGTCCAAATAATCCAGAATTTCTCGTTCCTGAAAGGTGCAATGCTTGTGTTCAACCTACAGATGAAAATTTATATCATCGATTTAATATCCAAATGCCTTTCGCAAAAGACGCTCTAGTGCCATTCTACCAAAATATCAAAGCTCAACCAGATAATATTCCTCTTAAGGCAAACTATTTGCAAAGGGTTCTATCTGTCCTTTCACTAGGTTTACTTGAAGAAAATCATTCAAATTCTCTTATAACTGAGGTTTATAGAATACTTGAAACAGAAGGAAAAGCTGCTTTCATTGAAATTGTTGAATTTGAAAGTTATCTATTTGAATCTTTAAGTAAACTAACTCATGGATTTGATTTGTTTATCCCAAAAAAAGTAACAGCAAGCTTAACTCAATTTTCTCCTTCAATTCTTAAAAAGAAAGTAGCAGCTGTATTTGGTGAAGAAAATATTGAGATCTTGGATATGAGAGAATTTGTTTTTGTTCTAGCTACAAAAAGATAAAGAAGATTTTATGTTAAGGCGAAACTATATGGTGAGTAACAGTATCCTTGTCTTTTGACTAGAGCCAGTTGAATGTCTTCTCTAGTTAGTTAGCGAATTGATTAAAAACTCACTCTAAGTGGATGCTCACGTATCCTCCTACCCCCTCACGTAGGACTTTCATCATAATATAAATAAATTGAGTTCATTATATAAACTCCTTCGGATTTAGTTAATGTAGTTCTAACTGATAATAGTCATATTAAACCGACAAAATATTGATAAAAAACTATATAAACATCTTACTAACCTTTGTTTTAGATAATAAGGTGTTGATATGAGTACTACATCCGACCAGAGATATGTTGATCTAAAAAAACTATGCGAGAGAATTGAACCTAAATTATTTGATCCTTTGTCTTGGATACTACTTTTAAATTTAGATCTTATTCCAAAAGAAGATATTGGTGTTAATCCCAATCTGAAGTTTTCATCAGATTTAATGAATGGTGACTTCAAAGGAGCATATAGCATAGCTAGATCCTTTGCAGACTCTGATAAACCAATCGCAAGCCACTACAAAGAACTTTTTGCAATCGATCCTGAATTGGCATTAACATTCGAGATAGCAGAAACATTCTTTTCATTAGCTAAAAAAAGAGTGGAAATAATCGAACAATCTGGTTTCAAGCTATACTAATTTTCTTTTTATTTTTATAGAAAAAGAAAGTGAACAAGTATATTTATTAATATTTAAAATTTTTTACAAACAGAATGATGAAAAAGCGTTCCCCCTTCTCTATCTTCGCAGGATTTACACTTGCTGTCTTAGGGGGGATGATATTCAATCTTGGAGGAATCTTTGCAGGTAGATCCGCATTACTTCTGAAAGATTTAGAAATCTATTTATCTTGGGTTTTTCTGATTTACCCATTACTGTTAACAGTAAGAGGAGATATAGAAGGCATTTTATCGGGTAAATTAGGGACAGCAATACATTTAGGATCTATAAAACCAACATGGAAAAAGAATAATAGCCGGTTTTATGAATTGAGCGGGTTAGTTTTCTTCTTATCAGTTTATGATGGTTTCATTGTAAGTATTAGTGCTACAGTTATTAGTATGTTTCTTGGCTTATCTGCTAACTTCTTTCAAATACTAATTATATCTATTACAACTTTTTCATTGACAGCAACGATTTCCATGATTCTAACCTATACACTGACATTTTGGATTTTTAATAGAAAAGGAGATCCAGATGTTTATGTTTATCCCATTATGTCAGCAGTTAACGATATTCTAATTACAATTATGTTCTTCAGTATATGCATATTATACAGACCATGGAATTCAAATCTTTATTTATTTCTAGGTATTCCAGTTTTAGTAGTAATTGCAGGAATTATTGTATTCTATTTCATTAGATTCGGTAGTGTAGATTATGTAAAAAGTTCATTAAAACAGGCATTACCTATTATAACGTTAACTACTCTTATTGCATCGGGAACAGGTACTATACTCGCATCTTTACATGAGTTAATAGAAGAATTTCCAGTTTTCCTTATAATATACCCAGCGATGATAAGTACTGTTGGAGGGCAAGGATCAATTTTAGCAAACACAACTACGACAAAACTTCATTTGGGTACGATCAAACCTGCTTTTTCCTTCTTAAAATCATCTGAATTCATTTCCCCTTTCGGAGGGATTCTTTTGGTGGGAATCATGCTCAATTTGATTTACAGTGTAGTGGGAACACTTATTTCACCTGAAGGAATTTCTCTTTATTTATACGGTATTATTTTAACAATTCTTTTATTATCAAATATTATGGGATTTCTTGTGATTGGAATGTTAGCCTCTTTTGCAGCATTTATCACATTTAGAATTGGTCTAGATCCTGATAATTTTGTTAATCCAATATTGAGTTCTGGCTCTGATTTAATAACAACAGCCTTACTCAGTTTATCATTTATTATCTTTTTCTAAATCTTCTTCAGATGTTACTTGTTCTACCCAGAAACTATATCCTTCTGTAACAAAATCATTCTCTAAAATTGTTAATTCAGGTAGTTCATAAGAATGTACTTTCTGTAATGTCTCAACAATTTGTTTTTTCCTTGTATTGATCGTTTTGATAATTAGGACATATTCTTCTGATCTTTCTATGTTACCTTTCCAGCTATAAACACTTCGAATAGGAAAATATTGAACACATGCTGCAAGCTTATTAACTACAAATAACTCAGCTAGTTTTTCAGCTTCTTCTATATTTGGAACAGAGGTTTTAAGCTGAATAATTTTTTGGCTCATGAATTGAACAGGTATGGGACAGTTATTAAGTGTTTCATGGTATTGAGTTAATTTTTAGTTTTTCAAGAAGTAACTTCTTATCTTCATTATCGATCAAAATAGTTTCTTCTAGAAATTCGACAAGTAATTCTTTTTCAGATTTTGAGAGAGAAGTTTTCTTCATATTTTGTAGCAGGAAACTAATTTCCATTACCTGCTCAGGATAATGTTCGACGAAATAGATTATTGTAGTATATGTTAGGAAATCGTTAAGCAAATTTATCAGATTCTTTACTTCAAGTTCTGCGTCTTTTTTAATAGGCTTTAGAATAGAGAAGAATTCATGGAACATGAAACTCAAGAAGTCGTAATAGTCACTTCCATATGGAAACCTTTTTTCTGTCATCGATTTTGCGAAATACAAAAAAGCATTTACATAATATTCTATTTTCAAGGTCACCATCATTTGATTATCTGATCGAGGGGAATATTGAGGAAGGTTTTTGGAGAATTTATCAATGAAACTTAATATTTCTTCAAGATCAGCTTGTGAATAAAGATTTACATTATTCTCGTGAAAATTTGGAAACAGAAAATAGGGTACTCTTGATAATGAAAATAGAATATTCCTGTCATCGGTTTTTCTTGAATCAGACATGTTCTTTGCAGTTAAACTTAAAACTAGCAATCTTTCTATTGGGTCATTTATTGCAGAATTAATCTCTTTCTGATTTCTTGAACTTGGGGATTCTAAGATATACTCCTCGAATTTTCCCTCTTCAACTTGATTTTCAGTTTCCTTGCTCAGTAAGCTAGAAAATTTCTGAATAGGTAAATATGTCTGTATTCTTTCATCAGGATTATATCGCTTCATTTGATATCCCTATCTCATCTGTTTAATTAGATCTAAAAATTGACCAATCATCTCTGAATAGTTTAGTTCACCACGATCAATCATCCATTGGTAAATTGCATCAATCTCACTAATTGAATTATTGAAATCATGTCCGTAACCCATCATAGATATTTTAAAAGAAAGCTCAAAGAATTGTGCCATCTTAGCTCTCACGGGATCATCATATCTTTCAAAAATATCTTTTATTCGATCAATTTCATCAGTTAAATCTAGAGTTTCTAGTAATTTACTATCTTTCAGACTTGTCCCTCCAACCATACCTAATATGCCTAAAGTCTTAGCTGAATGGAGTTGTAGCAAAGCTGGTAGATAGATGAAAAAAGTTACTGCTTCTTCATATTCAAGATTCTGTGATAAGAAATATTTTCTAGCTTTTTCAAATGACTTGAAGGATTTCTTAGTGTCACCTGTTGATTGATATAACCCTGCAAGAAGTCTTCTTACTTTAGCAGATAATTCTTTGTTTTCTAAACTTGAAGCTGTTAACAGAAGTCTTTCTCCTTTTTCAATTGCTTCTGTAGGTGTTATCTTTTCTGATCTTAATTGTAGTTCAATTCTTTGAGCGTTGAACATGAGTGGATGAATATCCTCTGGCTGATATCTATCCAAATACTCATCGATTAACCTTATAGTTTCCTGAGGCTCCTCTACGAATTGAGAAAGAATAATCTTTTTCTCAAACGCAGATCTTTCAAAAGGTGTGGATTCAAAGAATTTGTAAGCTTCTTCAATATTTGAGTAAGCTTCTAGAACTTTTCCCTCTTCTGCATCGATTTGTGCTTCTAGAACCTGAAGTTCATAATAGTAAGGATCATTGCCAATTTTTTTTGCTTTTTCACGTAGGAAGTGAACAGTCTCTCTAGCATCAGATAATCTATGGTAGGTAATCTGTAATTGTGCTTTTGTTTGCCAGTATCTGAAGAAGACTTCTGGACCTGATTCCATCACAACTTCTTGATCGAGCTGATTCAGACATTTTTCACCTTCTAGGTATTCTCCATAGGCAAAATAAGCTGTTGTTAACTCAAGATTAATTTTATAATAATCTTCTACAAGTAACCTTTCTTTAGTTTGTTCAGATAATTCCAAAAGGAGATCTATCGCTTGGTTCTTCAACCCTAAAAGGGTAAAACATCGAGCTATTTTAATCTCAACTACTCGTAATTCTTCTTCCTTCCCAGCTAAATAGTAAACATCTCTAGCTTTGAGATACCAACGAAAGGCCTCCTTAAAGTTAAAC
>JAGXNV010000113.1 GCA_019894795.1 Candidatus Heimdallarchaeota archaeon
CAATAATGCAGGAACTAGCTGGAAGACTCTCATATTTAACAAACTATGAGAGGATAATTGAAAGCATATACAATCTGAGTACTAGTATCCAAATTCCTTTAAGTAGAATCGCCGAAGATAGCCAATTACCTATTCAAATTGTTAAGTCCTTCTTGAAAAACATAGTCCGTTCGCAACCTGAACTAGGAGATCTGTTAGAGGTAGAAGGTATTTTTATCAGACATTCGGATACAAAACCAACAATTTTACAATCGCAAACCAAAAAAGAAATGAAATGTTTGTTCTGTGAATCTGAATTCAAAATAGACATAGATCAAGAAAATAGGCACGCAAATTGTCCTAATTGTGATGAAAAGATACCAATTTGTGAAATATGTAGAAGCCATCTAACTTTAGGAGAAAAGATTGTTCAATCATCAACGTGTAATCATGTTTATCATAAAGACCATATTCTGGAATGGATTAAGATCAAAAGCAATTGTCCTGTGTGTAAAGAACCCTTAGTTGAAAAAAATCTAAAACCATACCCAACCTAGAAGATGGGAAAGATAGGAGGAATCTCCTCTATTGCTTGTTGAAGAAGGTCAAGCTTTTACTTTGGAACTCCATGTCTATGTTGAAGATCATGGATATATGAGTATAGAGGAAGATGTTCTTGTTACTAGGGATGGATGTAAGTTCCTCTCGAATAGACAGTTAGAATTACCACTTTTACTGTTATAATGTGTAATAAATATAAGTGTTTAAGCTCCTCATGTAATAATGAGGAAGAATTTCATACGTTTAACTATTTTAGCAATTATCACATTCACATTCGTTGTGTCTATCCCAAATTATCAAATTATTTTAGGACAAAATAACGAAAATCCAGTAGAAGTTTATGCTGTTCTTTTTGATCAATTCCCACAAGAAGTAAACGGTACTATATTGTGTTCAGCGATTGAAATACAAGACGCGTTAATATATCTAGGGTGGTCAACAGAAAATATATCCGTTTTTCTAGGAGAAGAAAATATGACAAAAAATATTATCTTAGACAAATTAAATTATCTTGAAGAGAAAGTAGATGAAAATGATTTGGTTTTCATATATTTGTCAGCTCATGGTCATATTTACTGTCGTGATGTTTTAGATTTTAATAGCTGGTTTCAATCAGAATTCTTCCAAATTGGTACAGATAACAAAATTTTCCTAATGGAATCATGTTATAGCGGTGAATTTGTTGAATTATTCTTTGATCATAGTTTTGTAATGAGTAGTGTAGCTAAAGATGAAGTTGCTATATTATATCTCCCTGAAGATAATGATACATGGACGTTAAGTGAACCAGAATTTATTGGTGGAATTTCATCACATTTCTGGGCTAAATCTATGACCAATACTAGTGCAGATTCTTCTGGAGATGGAGTTGTGAGTTTAGAAGAGATGTATGTGTCTTCATTGCCAGATATTAAGCAATGTTATAATGAAACATTTGAAATTTATCCTGAAATAGCAGATTATGCTAGTTTTATTGCTGGATCAACTGAAAACTATCCTCATCCAAAAGTAATGAATAACCTTCCATATGAGGTGACATTAAATGCTACTGATTTTATATTGAATAACCAAAAATATCTATGGGAAGAAGATTTAGAAGGGCCAAAAATAGATGTTCAGGGTACAATCAGTTTTACAGAGACTGATGAAGAAATTGAAATAATTTTTGCTATCTCTGATAGTTCTGATTTCAGTTATTATTGCTACGTAGATGATGTCTTAGAAACATGGGGGAGTCACGAAGCTACTGGATCAAATCCATGGACTTTCAGATACACTCTATCTGTTGAACCTGACAATGAATATAATGTTTCTCTATCTGCTTTCGATGTGTGGGGTAATGTCAACCTTAATTCAGTTCTTGTAAAATATAATCCTGAACCGGAAAATACATCGTATGATTACATAGTCTCAGTATTTACCATTTTGATATTGCCTGTCGCAATTTTACTACAAAGGGCTAAAAAAAGAAAAGATTAAAATACGTTCGTAAATCTTTTCAAATAATGCTTCAATGAGAGGTTTATTTGTGGGGATAGCCAAGTGGCCAACGGCGGCAGACTCAAGATCTGTTCCTTAGTGGTTCGGGAGTTCGAATCTCCCTCCCCGCACCATTTTTTTTATATAATTGATTTTCCCAATTATCAAAAAGCATTTAAATTCCCTCTATTTTGCTTGAATTATGTCTAAAGTACCTCAACCTACCACTAAATTCTTGAGAGTAAAGTGTGAAAGTTGCAACAATGAACAAGTTGTATTTGATTCAGCAAAAATTGTTGTAAAATGCAATGTTTGTGGTTCAGATTTAACCGCACCAAAAGGTGGAAAAGCAAAAATTCTTGGGGAAGTCTTAGAAGTACTTCCTTAATTATAATTTTCGCGTTTTTACATTTCAATATTTTCTGCGATTTCTCTGCGAACGAGACCAATGGCATTTTCTTTAGGTATTAAGCAGACATCTTCTGGTTCAAAGGGTCCATAGGTTTTTCCATCAAGACCTTGTATCCTGTCTTTAGTTCTTTTTATGAACCTTATAGGTACATAATCTATTTCCTCGTCTCCTTCCTCTTCAATTTCCCTTCCAATCATCTTACTAATATCAGTATATGCGACATCTTTCGGTGAAAAAACTTCTTTTCTGTATAATTCAAAAATTTGAGAGAATCGATCATAGAAATCTTGCTCTTCCCTAGCTAGATTTGCACTCACTTTTTCCCTATTCATTACCATTGTAATAAGTTTTTTAGTTCTTATTTGCATTAAATCATTGATTACGTATTTTATTCGGTCTAGCCTAATTTCAAGTATTTTCTTGATGAACGGATTAATTTCTTCTTTTGTTTTTACTGTTCGTTTTTTCAAAAGATCTCTCATTGCACTATAAAAAATCTCATCCATAGGAGTTAATTTCTGGCTTCCGCGCTCGTCCTTCCATTTATCATGAATTTTTTCAAACACTTTATTACACCACAGTTATTCAGGAAAAAGGATGTGTGCTCCCCCTCAAGTTACCTAATCGTTGTCTTCGATTTCTTCACTTTCTTCGATTCTTGGTGCTACAAAGTAGATTAAATGACCCTTATCTTCCAGTTCGTAAACAATCCTGATTGGTTGTTCTTGATTGAATGATAATCTCACATAATCTGATGATCTTATTCCCTTAAGGAAATTTGATAAGAAATCTAATGAATAAACGGCTTCAGATTCATCAGCAACTTGAAAAGCTGAAGTTTCCATCTCTTCGCTTTTTGGTTCTATGAATGTATCCATTTCTTTTGTATCACTTTCAGCGCCGAAGTAGATACCATCTTCTTTTGCTTTAATTCGCAAATAATCACTAACCATCTCAGCATCTTTGAGAACCTGTTGAATGAAGGATGCTTTTACCTCAAAATTTGTATCAAAATCAATATGAATTGAATCAGGGATATTGCCTTCTTCGGGAATATCAATCAGAGATAAAGCAAATTTCCTTAGTTGATTTTTTCCTATAAACTCGATCACAAATCTTTTAGTTTTGTCATCAAGAGTCATTCGAAGATTTTCATTAGCTCGTGCAGTTTTTAATATTGAATTCAGAGTTTCCAAACTTAAACCTAATATTGCAGTTTCTTTAATATCATATTTCTTGAAAGCTTCCTTTTTCATAAAGAAGTCAATCATTGAAATGCGTGTTGCATCAAATGCTTTTATTCTAATACCGTCTTCAGCTATGTTAACACTGCTTTCAGCAACTATTGAACTAATAATTGAACAGATATTTGCCATTAATTTTGCGTCTTCTAATACCATTTCAAAGGTCATCATTCTACCCCATTTGCATTTTAACAATGAGCATTTTCGTGGTGGTAGTCACGAAATACCCTCTTTCAGTCTTTAAGTATTTTAATATATAAAACAATCGCCCAAAGAGGTTTCTGAATCCTACTTTACTAATGATTGTTCTAATTCTTTAATTTGGTTGTAAGTATCCATATCTATATTACTCACATTTTGAGCAACTGACACTTTTATTTGCCTCTTTGGTTCAAGTTCTATGAATCCAAATAAGCGTAAAACAACGCCTTCTTTAATCTCAAAATTTGGTATAATTGTTAATATAACCTCTATCTGACCTGAACCGTCATTAATTTCAAATATATCGTCTGTTTTATTTACAACTGTACCAATAATTCTATATTTTCCTGGTTTTGTGACTTCAGAGAGATTGATTTCACGATAAGGTTTCTTTCGAATAAATTTTGGTTCAGACGAATAATCCTGAAAACCGGTATTTTCATTACTCATGAGTATAACATCCATTAATCATATTCCCGCCAAGTCTCCCCACATGCGGTACACCTAAAAAATCTTGTTGGTGATTCATCGGCACTTCTTGTTTGCACCATCCAAAAACTAATCTTTTGTTTGTTCTCACATTTGGAACAGTACATTTCTTTTGTGGGTTTAGTTGTATCGATTTCACTCTCATTCATAACAATAGTCATTTCTCTTGTCAAGTCATGCTCAATTTCCTCTGTTAATGTGACTTTTTCATCAGTCTCTAAATCTCTCTTAAAACCACATTTTAAACACAGTAGAATTGTTTGGCCTTTCTTATTCTTCTCAGTCTGTAATATTTTACCACAATTTGGGCAGAAGTCCATGATAATCACCTATATACTATTGTTAAGACAATATTTAAAGTTAATATTGTTTTCTTTTTACGCTAATAGAAAAATGTTTTTGAATTTGTCTTTTTTATAAAACAAAACCTGAAAAATCGGTGAACATATTTGTCAACATGCGAAATGTGTGGTAAAGAGATCTTTGCAAAACCCATAACCATTGAGATTGAAGGAGCAGTTCTGTCTGTTTGCCCTTCTTGTGCGAAACACGGAAAACAGGTAACTAAACCAAATCCAAAGCCAAAACCGTCTATATATGGTGGAACAAGAACAACGTCAACATCTCAAGCTAGAACTACAAGGCAACCAACCTCAAAACCATACAGAGGTCGTTCAGAAAACGAATCTAAAGAACTTGCTGCAGATTATCCTGATCGCATTAGATTAGCTAGACAGAAAAAGGGAATGACGCAAAAAGAAGTGTCCATTGAATCTAAGATTTCAATCCAAGAGTTGCAGAGTATTGAAACAGGAAAAATGAGACCCCCAGATGCCATAATTGAGAAACTAGAGAAATTTTTCAATATCAAAATTACAGAGGATGTTGCAGTCTATAGCCCAATAGATCAGAAAAAAGGTCCGGCATTTCAGACTCTAGGAGATATTGTTGTAATTAAGAAGAAGAATGATGAGGAATAAAATACCTTATCATCTTATTTTATGAGAATGATACAACGGTAATCTTTGAAGATAATTCGCTGATTAAGGCTTCAGCTTCTTTTAGAGGTAATTTGATTGTATAAAGGCGTTTCTTTGTTCTAAATTTAAGCTTAACTTTATCCTTACTTCTCTTAGTTCGAAGTTCTCCACCTTGGTCAATAGTTAATTGAACAATCTCTTCAAGTTTTTCTTTAGTTATTTCACTTGGCATTTTTCGTCGAGATGTCTCTTTAAATTTTTCTTAAAAAACTTTTGTTTCAGTGTTATTTGATGGTTCTTAGGTAACAGATAAGAAAACAAAAATAATATATCTTCTAACCATGGAAACTAGAATACCTAGTAAAGAAGAATGTTTGAAAATTCTTAGAAAACATCAAGCACCCTTCGATGTTATCTATCATTGTCTTATGGTCACAGAAATAACTGAACGAATAAGCTCACAAATTAGAGAGATAAACAGAGAATTGGTTATAGCTGGTGCAATGTTACACGATATAGGGCGATCAAAGGACCACACAATATTTCATGCGATTGAGGGAGCAAGGATAATAGAAAGAGAGAAACTTGATCAAAGATTAGTATCAATTGTTAGAAAGCATATAGGGTCAGGTATAACAGAAAATGAAGCAGAAAAGTTAGGTCTACCTCTTGATGATTACATCCCCAGAACAATAGAAGAGATAGTTGTATCTTACTCAGATAATCTTACAAGTGACGAAAGAGAGTGTTCGTTTGAAGAGACCCTTGAAGATTTCTGTAGAAAGTTTGGTGAAGATTCACATGTCGTGAAAGGATATATTAGACAAAAAGAAATTATTGAGGGCATTATTTCGAAAAATAATTTAAAAGAAGAAATAGAAAAAAAGACTAAATAAAACCAGTTGTATGTCTAGCTGTAGTTTCTTTTTCTCCAGTTATTTTCTTGATAGAATCTATAAAATCAGCATTGATTACGTGATCTCTTTCTGAGCGAATTGCAAACATACCTGCTTCTGTACAGATATTTTTAATGTCTGCGCCGCTTGAACCTTCTGTCATTTGGATTAAGTAATCAAGATCTACTTCACCTTTTAGATTCATTTCAGCAACGTGTATTTTGAAGATAGCACGTCGGCTTTCAACATTTGGGATAGGAATTTCAATAATCCTATCGAATCTCCCTGGTCGAAGCATAGCAGGATCCAAAATATCTATTCTGTTAGTAGCTGCGATGCACTTCACATCTCCTCTTGGATTAAAGCCATCTAATTCAGAGAGTAATTGCATCAATGTTCTTTGTACTTCTCTATCACCACTTGTAGCTAAATCTAATCTACGGCTTCCAATTGCATCTAGTTCATCAATAAACAGAATACTTGGCGCATTTTCTCGAGCAAATTCGAAAATTTCTCTTACAAGTCTTGCACCTTCTCCGATAAATTTCTGAACTAGCTCACTCCCAATCAATCTGATAAAGGCTGCTTGTGTTTCATTTGCTACCGCTTTAGCTAGTAAGGTTTTACCTGTTCCTGGTGGACCATGTAAAAGTACACCCCTAGGTGGATCTATCCCTATCTTCTCAAACAGTTCAGGTTTTAGCAAAGGGAGTTCAACTGTTTCTTTAAGTTCTAGGATTTGTGGAGCAAGACCACCGATATCTTTGAATGTTTCAGTAGGCTTCTCAATCAATTCCATCTTTTGAACCATAGGATCTTGAGTTGAATGCAAGACATTAACAATAGCAAATGTTCTTTGGTTAAGCGCTACTCGGGCATCAGGTTTTAGATTATTAATATCAACATGTCTAGATATTGTTACAACTAAATTAGGACCAGTAGTACTTCGTACAACAGCTGTCTTATTGTCAAGAACTTCAACTATGTAACCCATAAACAAGGGAGGAGATCTTAGTCTTTCGAGTTCAACTTTTAAATTATTGACCTCTCTCTGAAGACGCAGTCTTTCACTCTCCACCATCTGTTTCTCAGTCTCTAGTTGACGTGCTTGTCTCTCAAGATGATGAGCATAAGAAATTAAGTAAGCTGGGTCGTTTTGATCAGGTTCAGATCTCTCTTTTGCCAGTTTCAGCACCCTTTATTTTTCTTAATATTTTCTAATCCCTAAGAATATATAAAAGCGTTTATATGGTATACTCGCGCGTTAGATTGCCATACACTGCAAAATTGAAGAATCGTATATCTACAGATGTTAGAATAAAAAACAACAAAAACAAAATTTCAGCAAAATCATCAAACTTAAGTGTGTTTTTTTAGAACAGAATACATGAACTTAGTAATTCTCAGATTGTTTCATAGACATATGCGAGATAAACGTATGACTACTCATATTGCTTTAACAGCAAGAGCATTTGGAGCAGAAGAATTATTTTACACTGGCAATCATGACAGTTCAATAGAAGAAAGCATAGAGAGAATAACAAAAGAGTGGGGGGGGAATTTCCAGATAAATTATATAGAAAATGAGCTTGCTTTTATTAAAAAGTGGAAAAAAGAGGATGGGATTATTGTCCATCTAACTATGTTTGGTATTGAGCTTGAGGACAAATTAGACGATTTAAGATTAAAATCAAACAACAAATGCTTAGTTATAGTAGGTGGAACCAAAGTTCCTGGTGCCATATATCAATTAGCTGATTACAATATTGCAATAGGTCATCAACCTCACAGCGAAGTAGCGGCATTAGCAGTCTTTTTAGATAGAATAACAAAAGGAGAAGCAAGAAGGAAAAAACATTCAGATGCATCAATTGAGATTATTCCCATGGAAATAGGGAAGAATACAAAACAAACTTAGAAAGAGAGAAAACTTATGTTGAAAATAGTAATTTTAGAAAAAACGTACAATGTAGCAAAACATAGCTCTGCTAAAGCATTGGATTATATTTTAAAAGAAGAGTTAAAAGATTTAAATGTTAAAATTGTAGATATCACCTTTACAAAGGATCGATATGCAGAGATAACTTTAGACGGAGAAGACGAAAAAATAGCAAAGAACTTCATAGTAGAAAAATATGGATCAAATGAAAGAAAGATAGGAGATATACAAGTTGGAGAAATTATATATGGACGTTTCAAAGATGTGGGGAAGGTAAAATTTGGTTTGTTTGTTGACGCTGGAATAGAAACTTCGACACAGAAAATTGATGCTCTATATCCCTTATTTAAAATGAGGGAACAACTAGCAGGGGGGAAAAAGACTTCTCTTGTCAACACTATACGAGCACTCGGTATAGTTGAAAATTTACCATTAAAGTTTGAGATAATAGAAAAAAAAGTATTAGGATCAAAAGTGTGGGTAAAAATATCCGATGACTCCTTGAGATGGTTTTTAGAACCATTTAAAGAAAATAAGGAAGCACTAATTATCTGTGGAACAACAAGAAGGTCAATTAAACAAGCTCTTATCCAAAGTAAACACATTGAAGATATTGATGAATTTGAAAGAATAGGGTTGTTAGAATATAGATTAGTTTGCAAAAGAGGTACTAGAGCTGATGGATTAATTCCGGAATTAGGGTCATATCTAGGA
>JAGXNV010000114.1 GCA_019894795.1 Candidatus Heimdallarchaeota archaeon
TATAAAATTCCAAGATTTGTTTTTGTTTCAACAGATAAAGCTGTAAATCCTAGCTGCATTATGGGTGCTTCTAAAAGAATAATAGAAAAATATCTCTTAGCATTAGACTCAAATAGTACTAAATTTATGATAGTTAGATTTGGAAATGTATTAGAAAGTAATGGTAGTGCGATTAAAATATTCAAAGATCAAATACAAAGAGGTGGTCCAGTAACAATCACTGATTTAAAAATGGAAAGATATTTTATGACTGTAATTGAAGCTGCACAATTGGTTATTCAAGCATCTATTCTTGGTAAAGGTGGAGAATTATTCGTTCTTGAGATGGGAGAACCTTATAAAATGATTGACATAATTCACAGATTATTTCAGATATATGGATATGATAAGGATGATATCAAAGTCAAAAAAATAGGCATTAGACCAGGAGAAAAACTTACAGAAGAGCTGTTTCACAGTTTTGAAAAACCTGTTCTTTCTCAGCACAATCGGATTTACATATGTAAAATGGATAAAAACACAATTCCAAAATACTACAGTGAAAGAGTCAAAGAATTCATTATGATATCAGATTCAATGAGCAAAGAAGATATTTTGAAGAAAATAACAGAGTTAATCAACCATTGAACTAAAAAGAATTTGTTTAAGGAATAGAATTAAGAATATTATCGAGATTTAATCATTGTTTAAGATGGAAATCGAATGGAAAGATGAAATTCTCTATCAGGATTTAGTAAAGTGGGATAGTAGATTAAAACAAGAAGCGCCTTTTTTCAATGAATTAATTAAAAGCATAAACAAACCAAAGTCCAGAATATTGGATGTCTCTTGTGGAACAGGGGATCATCTTGTAATGTTTGCAAAATGGGGTTTTGATGGTGTAGGAATTGACATCTCAGAACAGAATATTGCCGAAGCACGAAAAATAGCTTCAATTAATAAAGTAGTTGATAAAGTAGACTTTATTGTTGGTGATATGTTAAAACTTGAAGAAACTCTGAAAGAGGAAAAATTTGATTTCATATATTGTATTGGAAATACTTTTTCTATCTTCACACCAGAAGAGAGAGCTAAAATTATTAATGAGATGATTAATCTTCTAAATAAAGAAGGTAAAGTAGTAATTCAAGTTGTAAACTATTTATCTCATACCAATGATTCTGAATGGTTTTACAATCCAAATATATCCAGAGGTAAAAACGAGGAGATTCAATATCATGTTCGTATAATGGAATGGATAGTAAGTAAAGAAAAAATTAGAATGTATGTATTAAAAACTCAACAAGTTGCTAGAGAATGCGATGATTTCACACTCCATAATAAGACAACAGAATTTTTCGTAATTCAACAGAAAGAGTATGAAAAATTAGCAGAAAAGAACAATCTGAATTTAAATATATATGGAGATTATCAGAAAAATAGTTTTGAAGAAAATGGTAGTAATGATTTAGTAGTCATTCTAGAAAAATGTGACTAATCATAAGAAACAATTACATCTTCCGCTAGAATAACTTTCTTACCAACTGCTGTGAAAATTGGAAATCCTATCACTCTTAATTTATCATTGATTATTTTCCTTTCTTCGTCTATTTTTTTCTCATATTCTTCATTCGTTATCAGGCCTTCAGAAAGTATAATATTCCAATCATTTTCAATGCAATTTTCAAGTTCTTCTTGTGGCCATGCTCTTGTATTGATGGATATTTCTGTTTCTAAACCCCCTGAAGAGAATAGTGAAAGGAGTTTCTTTCCAATAGATGGATCCCCTCCTTCTTTCTTTACTGTTTTATAGAAATAATCACCTAGTTCAAGATCAGGATGCTCAATCCATCCTGTATAGTCAGGTTCAGCTAAAGCTACAACATAACCGTCCTTCTTACATACCCTTTTCAATTCCATTAATGCCTTGAAAGGTTTAGGTTTCCAAATGAAGAAATAATGGCAAAGTACAATATCAAAAGTCTCATCTCTCATGGAAAGTTTGTCTGTTGCGTCTCTAAAGAATTCTATACCTTGAATTCTTTCAGCAGCATTTGCTACATTAAGATGGTCAGTATCTATTGCAGTAATTTGAGCATCAGTATGTTTTCTTATTTCTTCTGTTATCCATCCTTGTCTAAAACCTACTTCCAAAATTCTTCTAGCACCCTTTAGATTTATTTTCTTATATAGTGCTTCTCTGAATGATTTTGTATAAGCTAATTCTCTAATAAAACCTTCATAATATTGTGGAGAATGATCTGGACAGAATCCGTTACTCATTATTAATCACCATTGGATTTAGCTTCATTTAGATACAGAAATAAATAAGGATTGTGCAATATCTATTTCACAAGATTATTTTAATCATATAACCTTCCATCTTCGCCGTTTTCACCAGCATTATTTCCCACATACAAAGTAAGCTCATTCCTTATGATCTCCTGATCAATGTTCGGAGGAGATAATAGAAATTGTATTCTTTGATCCTGCATTAGCAACTATGTTATTTAAAGTATCTTTCACATTAGATTTAGTAGCCAATCCATCGTTTTGCAAAAAGGTGTTTGAGTGTTCTCCAAGAAGGATTACATTGTCATACCCAATTGTTGTCAGATAGTAAAACCAATCATTTGCATCTTCACCTCAGTATCTTAAATCACTGATAGCGTTATAATCACTAATACCAAGAATAAGAGCATATGTTTCACCAATATTCATTGAACTAGCAATTGTGATTGGTAGAATAAGCAAGAAAAGAAATGACCGGAATATAATTGATTTTTCTTTCATTTTTTCATATAATCACCGATAGAATTTTTCTATCCTCTGAAAATAATATGGGCATATCAAGACGTTTCTTCTTACTAAATTAAAATAGATTTAAAGTTAAAAAGAGAAATATATATGAATTGACCTTTTAACATTAAACTGACAGATTATTTAATGTTCAGAGGTTGAAAAAATGAAAAAGATACATTATACTGATGTTGAAGAGTTGAAAGTTGAGGATTATGGTTCAACAAGTACCACAATCAGATGGCTAATAACAAAGGAGAAAGATGGGGCAACTAATTTTGCTCTCAGAAGGTTTGAAGTGCAACCAGGTGGAGAAATTGGCATGCATAATCACCCTCAAGAACATGAGATATATATTCTCAGTGGGGAGATAGAGGTTATAACAGAAACTGAATCTTTTACAGCGAAAACAAATGATGTTTTGTATGTTCCCCCAGAGGAAGTGCACGGATATAAAAATAATGGAAGTAAAACAGTTTCATTTCTATGTGTAGTGCCTTATCTATGAAACTTTGAAAAAATATTAAAAAGAATCAAGATATTTTCAATTGCCCTAACCAATGACTAAGATTTGTATGACAATTAGGACACTGAGGGTTTTGTTGAAGCCATATGACCATATGGTCTTTATGTGTATAAACTCCACAACATGGAGTAGTTACAATTTCCTCTTCTATTTCGCTGGGAAATAAGTCTAATAAACAGACGATGCATCTAGGTCGGGGAGACTCACATTTATCACATATTTCCTCTAGAGGATCAAAGGGGTCTTTACAATTATAACAAACTAATTTCTCAACATCATACTTATCTAGAACACCAAATAGTTGTTTCAAACCCTGATGTATCAGCTGTGTCATTGTTAAGAGACTAATTACTGCTTGATCATAACTAACAACAGTCTCCAAGTACTCTCCACGTATATAATAGTGACTAAGGAATGCGGAATTTTGTAGAAGAATATCTTTTATTCTAGAACTAGCAAAAATCTCCCTCCACATATCTGGGGCTGTAGAATAAAATTTGAAATATCTATTTAAGTCAATAACTGAAAAAGTATCTTTAGTCCACCCATAGGAAGAATTTGCTGGTCTGATATCAAGATAAGAAGGAAAAACTTTCCTCAAAGTTGCGACAACTTTTATTGTTCGTCTGCTCTCCTGTATAATTTTTATTCTAGAGAAAAGATCAAATTTATGTCCTTCAGAAATGGTAAATTGGTATCCCATGGACAATCTTAATGTATTCTCATTATCACCCATAATCTGCTGTTTTATCCACTCTAAACCCTTTGTTTTACTAGTATTTTTAGAGCTTACTGCTACACTTTTAGGTATGTTTCTAGATTCTAGTTTTTTTAGTAGCTGGACTTTACTGCGAGATGATCTCTTTTCTTTGTCAATAGATCTTTTTGCAACAGTTACAAGAGTAACAAATAACAAAATTACTATAAAGATGATAATATATCCAGAAGATTCCATAAATCTCCTTCCAAATAATCTCTAGTCATATAAATATTTAACCTTATCTTAATTTCTTCCATTTTACCGCATTCTAATCATCAATTTTCCAATTCATTCAACCAATATTTCAAGTTAGTTTTGCAATTTGGACATTTTGGATTTTCTTTTAACAAGTTTTAATATGTAATTTGTGAGCATAATTATTACAGCAATGAAGCATCAAAACATCATTCTCTGAAGAAGGTTTTAAGTCTTGGAAACAGATTTACATCTAGGTTTAGCACGATTGATTATTTATAACTATTCTTCTGCTTGTTCTTCTACAGCTTTGATTTTCTCTTCGTTTGATACAATATTTTCAGCTTGGCAATGGGGACATATTATTGCTAAAAATTCACCATCAGTTTTCTTCTCCCCACCTTCAAGTTCTTTTCCACAGATGTCGCAATAGTCTTTTTGTGGAAAACTAGGTAATTCTGCTAGAATTTCTTTTTCTTGGCGCCATTCCTTCCAGTTCACAATAGAGTACATTACAGCAAAAATCACGTAGATTCCTGCAACAATCGAAGCAATAATTATTGCCCATTCATCACCTGGTGATAAGAAACCGATTACAAAACCAGCAACAATTAGAATTACAAATGATAAGGATAACCAGAGAAAATTTGCTATATCAAGATCATCTAACATCTGAATGATTGACATCAAATATAATTTGGAAGGTCTAATAAATAAATGTGTCCCTAAAAAAAATGAAAAATTCGGGCATATACTTATTAGTTTAAATTTAACGTAGAAATCATGACATTCTATGGAGTTCAAATAGAACCTCAATTTGGTTATAATTTTGAAGAAATAAAAAAGATCGTTCAAGCTGCAGAAAAAAGCAACTTTACTCATGCTTGGTTTTCAGATCACTTTATGCTAACAGGAGAATCTAAAGATGTCAATGCTTACGAATGTTTTACTTCTATGATGGCAGCAGCGTCTTACACTTCGAAACTAAGGCTAGGATCGCTTGTCTACTGTAATTCCTATAGATACCCAGCAGTTCTAGCGAAGCAAATAGCATCTCTGGACCACTATTCTGGAGGAAGAATAGATTTCGGGTATGGAGCTGGTTGGAAAGAAGTGGAGTATAATGCTTATGGCATACCCTTCCCTTCTGCTGGTGTGCGTCTGAAACAGTTAGTTGAGGGGATGCAAGTTATTAAAAAACTCTGGACAGAAGATATTGCTAATTTTAAAGGTGAATTCTTTGAGCTGAATGATGCTGTATCCTTTCCTAAACCCTTGCAACAGCCATACCCACCTATCTGGGTGGGGACCATGTATGCTAAACCTAAGATGCTGAATATTGCCGCACAATTCGCAGATGGGATTAATTTAGCTTGGGCTTATACACAGGAGGTTTTCAAAGAGAAAATGGATGAACTAGATCAACTCTGTGAGAAATATAATCGAAAACCATCATCTCTACTCCGCTCATATGGTATCTGGACACGAATTTTCAAAAGTGAAGAGGAAAAACAGAAAACTTGGAAGGATATTGCAGAGAAAAGAGGTATCAGTCTAGAACAATTGACTGAAAGATATGAAGGTTCTATGCATGGAACTATAGAGGAAATCATAGAATGGTTGAAAATTTTCAAAAAATATGGAATTGATAACTTTATATTTATGTTTCCTCAAAATAAAGAAATCGAACAAATGAAAATATTTAATGAAGAAATTATACCGAAAATTTAATTTCTGCTTTTATTCTCTTTCCCATACTTCGGGCGTTGTAAAACCCGAACCTGTTCCGAACGTTACAATCTTCTCATCGGATTGAATCTTTCCTTTTTCTATAAGTAAATCTAAAGCAGCTATTGTTGCTGCAGCTTCAGGGGATAACATTATTCCTTCTTCTCTAGCAAGTTGGAACATGGATATCTTGATAGTTAGATCATCTACTGAAACAGCTGTTCCTTTGGATTCACGTAGAATTTGAAGAATAAGATAGTCTGCAACAGCTGCTGGTACTCTCAATCCAGCTGCAATCGTTTCAGCATTTTCCCAGAATTCAGCATAATCTTTGCCTTCGTTAAATGCTTTTACAATAGGAGCACACCCACTTGATTGAACAGTAATCATTTTTGGTCGTTTAGATGAAATTAGTCCTAATGTTTCGAGTTCAGCAAAAGCTTTCCACATTCCAATAATACCTGTTCCTCCACCAGTTGGATAGATGATCACATCCGGTAGCTCCCAATTGAATTGTTCAGCTAATTCAAAACCCATTGTTTTTTTTCCTTCAGCACGATAAGGTTCTTTCAATGTAGAAACATCAAACCAATCGTATTTGGCTGCTGCTTCTTTCGCTATTCTACCAGCATCAGTAATCAAACCTTCGACCATATGCATGTTTGCACCCAATGCTTTGATTTCTGTAACAATAAACTCTGGAGTATCTTGAGGCATAAACACGTGTGCTTTAGTTTTTGTTTTAGCAGCATACGCAGAAAGCGCAGCCCCTGCATTACCAGCAGTGGGGATTACGAATTCCCTAACTCCCAGTTCATAAGCTTTTGAAACAGCTGCACAGAGTCCTCTACTCTTGAATGATCCTGTTGGGTTTAATCCTTCATCCTTAACATATAAATTATTCAGCTCTAATTTTTCTCCCAAATTATCGATTCTGATTAAAGGAGTCCATCCTTCACCTAATGTAAATCTGTAATCAGGTTCTAGGACGGGCATAATTTCATGAAATCGCCAGATATCATATCTGCGGTTTTTGAGACTCTCAGAATCAATTGTTTCTTTCGCTTTTTCCAAATCATATGCAGCAAACAGCACTTTACCACAAGAACATAGTTTGTGAACTTCTGCAGATGAATATTCTTTTCCGCATTTTGTGCATTCTAGATGAGTTAGAGTCGAATCTTCTTTATTCATTGAAATTTCGTTATTTTCTCTCTATCAAAAATCTTTCCTAGATAAAATAGTTCAAGTGAAGATTCAAATTGCTGTTACGATACCTTTAAGTGTTTTTTCAAAAATGATTTTCATTAATAAATCAGCTTGTTTTTTAATATCTTCAAGAGTTGCTTGATCAGCTTGAACTGAAGTGTGCTCTGCGAATTTTTCATTGAATCTTTTCATGAAATTGAATAATTTAGTTCTAGCGTTGAAGCTGTCTCTTTCACAAGCAAGAACACCCACAAAATTGCCAACACCTTCCACTAAAAGGGTTTTACCTTCGAAATCAATCCCTCTTAATCCCGTTCCAAACACTTCATCGGACATAGTCTTAACAGCTGAGAGTATTGCTGATAACAGAACATCGTTAATAGGAGTTTGGTCTCTGAATAAGTGGGAATAATAACTAGTTCCATCTTCAGCAAAAATGTTCAAGAAATAGATATCGGGGAGTTTTTCTGTTTTCTTAATATAAGATCGCTTCGATAAGATTTTGATTACTTCTGTTATCTCGTTTGTGATAACTATTTCTTTATCAATATTTTCTGAATCAAGCATTTCAATGTTCTTTTCACAGCTAATAGCAAGGAGAGAATTGTCATTTTCAAGCGCTATCTGCTTAGTTTGTCTAAAAATCGAGTAAGCATCTGCATACTCACCAAGTGCTATTAGAAGTTGGCCTTTAAGATAAAGAACATCTGAAAGGATAGTGAGTTCCTGCTCTTGGCAAATTATAATAACATTAGCAAGATATCTTTCTGAATATGTAAGATCACTATCAGATTGAGAAATTTTGTATCTAAGCAAATATGATTCTGCTAAAAACAATTGTGATAAAACAACATACTGAAACTCACTTCTGATAGCATAATCATAACACTTCTCAAAAGCTTCAATGCTTGACGATAAATCATAATTGTCTAAATATGTTCTTCCTAAATAATAGTAATATGATGCAATCCAACGCTGATTTTTTGATTGTTCGCTGAGATATCCTCCTTTTTCCAGATACTTCATCCCATCATGGAGAAATTCTTTACCAGGAAGTTTTGTCAGTGAATATCCATGTAAAATATTGATGAGAGGGGATAAGCGATTTGAGGTTTGTTCGATTTTTTTTAGGTTATCTATTGCTTCAGAATATTTTTCTTGTTTGATTAAGATTTCAGCTTTGTTAATGTAAAGATTAGGTTTTGATTGAGAGAGTTCAGGGTTTTTTAAGGCATTATTACAAAGTAACAAAGCTTTTTCCAAGTTTCCAAGAGTGTGTTCTAGATCTGCTATGTTAGATATCAAAGAAGCAGTATATTCTTTGTTACCTACCTTTTCAGCTATTTCAAAAGCTTTGTTGTAATATTCAGAAGCATCTTCTAGAAATCCTTTAAATCGATATAGACCACCTAGCATAGTATAACAATCTAAACGTTTAGTATCCATGTTAAGAGCTTCAGCAAGTTCTTTATACATCTCTAACCATCCCTCATAAGATTCGTCACCAGTTCTAAATTCTCTATATGCTAGATCACTAACTATCTGCAAAGTAACTAGAGGATAATCTTGAATCAATACAGAGTAAGATTGACAAATTATGGGAGAATGAAACTTCTGATAGTCTTAGTAATTGGCTTTTCCAAAAAAGATTATCGATAGCAAATAAATTTAATAATTGGTTAAATG
>JAGXNV010000115.1 GCA_019894795.1 Candidatus Heimdallarchaeota archaeon
TGTTGCAGCTTCCACATCAATATTGTTTGGATCTCCACGAGTTGATCCAATAATTTTGAGATCGACTTGGTCAATCACAGATTTCTTGACATTATCCCCTTCACAAATGAGGATTTCTGCTCCTATCTCCTTAATTTTTTTTATCAAATCCTCATCGGCAAAGTAGAGATTACTCGTGTTTCTCCAGCTTTCATACACTATCTCATCATTAAGAAGCAGTTTAAGCTTATCTAGAGCTTCTGGTGAGAATTCTGCAGTTACGTAAGCTTTCATTTCTTTTCAACTCTGATTAGAACATTAATTTTCTAAGCTTCAACATGTTTTTCATTTCACCTTTAACTTCAAGATTGCCACTGGAGTAAGCTTTGATGGGATTAATCTGCTTGGTCATCATTTTAACAAAAACAGTTGAATCCATTGTGACTTGAACTGCAGCATCTCCATCAAAACCTTCAGATAGATCAATCCCTTCGGCTCCATTGATTTTAAACAAAACTGACTTCGATATATCAGGAAAAGTCATCATTAAGGTATTATACCAGTTTTTGAAGGCTTTTGTAACTTTTTCAGTATTGTAACGATCAACAATACTCTGAAGACCATCGTCCAAGGAGAAATCAGTTGGAAAATCCTTGCTCTTGGATTCTTTGGGTTTAGGTTGAGCTACGGGAGGTTTAGTTTGAGACTCCGACATTTGCTTTTCGATAACCACTTCTTTTTTACCCTCTACTTTAGGAGAGATAGAATCAGATCTTGGAGATGAAGAAGGTCTAATGATTTGCAAACCTCCTCCACTACCTTGTGAAGAGAAATCACCAGAAGATACTTGATCCAATAAAGAAGAAGATAAACTCTTCATTTTTGAAGGGCTTTTAAGAGCTACAATAGTTCCTATAAGAACTAAAGCAAAACCACTTACTGCAAAAAGGAGTAGAAAAACAAACATAAAGATCATGTAGGGTCCAGAAGGTGCAAGTTCAACGATTTTTATGAGCAAGATAAGGGTTAATATGAGCAATCCCAATCCAATAAACATTAAAGTTGTATAGACACTTGGAAGGTTGCTCTTGATATTAATCTCTTTTTTTTGTTTAACCATGATGTATTCTCGATTTTACTCTTTATAAATTATGATGGTGAAAAAACGAAAATGGGTAAAGAATCACTTCTTTTTCTTGTAATATACAAAATTTATTTAAGATTTAGCTAAAAATGCTAGTATCAGAATAGAAGTACAACTAGCTGCAAAATTTTAACCGAATGAATACAGTATCAAATTGAATCTATTAATGATTTTTTGCTAATCGCTTTTTCTTGATGAATTTTATAGTAACATAAGAGGCTGATCCAATAATAGCCCCCACCCCTCCTGCCATGGCAGCCATTAGAAGACTGTATTTTTCAATTGTGAAAGAAGATGGGGCATAAGTAGGTCTGGTATCTATTGTGTTGTTGAAGATATTATACAATTGGCTAACTTCTTCAGGGTTTAGAGGTTTGTTGTATATTCTTATCTCATCGATTTGACCATCGAAAAATATATCCTCTCTATCCCAGAAAGCTTTACCTATCCATAACCTATCTCTGCTTAGTGCGTCTGCGAAAAACTCTGATGCTGTCCAATCACCGAAGTTGTATCGTCGTTTTTCCATTTCTACACCGTTAAGGTATCCAGTGTTGAAATCCTCACCAATAACGACTACAAAATGATACCATTTACCCTCAAAAATAGGATAATTTGAGTCAAAACAAAATGATGGTAAGGCACAACCATCATTAAATTCTGTAATGTACAATCTCTTTGATTTTGAGTGGATAGGACTGTGTCCAACTTCTATTATAAGTCCTTTATTAGTATCACCTGCCATATCCATGCATGGTTCTTTTTCTCCATAGTGTAAAATAGGTCTGATTCCACTATCAAGAGGAATATCATTGACTTTGAACCATAATGAAATTGATCCTTCACCGAGTGTTTGAAAACCTTCTGGAAATTCCTTTTCCACATAATCATTTCCGTCAAACTCAAGAGCTCCATTTACCGTTGAATTTGTGTAATTTAGCCCTGTTGTCCATGTTGCTCCGTTAACTATACAATCATTGTCGCCTACCCAGTCATTCAAAGTGTCATTCATTCCTTCATCAAAAGTCCAATGAGCAACCTTTCCTTCATCAATATCAGGGAGTATAGTTATTTCTGGAGTTGTTGGAGGTGTTCGATAAAAAAATATATCTTGAATAAAGTACCCAAAAATACCACAAACGATGGTTGATATGAGAATTATTGACAGTAAAATTAATGAATTTTTCCTATTCACAATAGGTACAATGTAGATTCAAACTTATAAATATTAAGGAGTCATAAATTCGTTTCATGGAGAAATACAAACTATTAGTCTTTGCTCAACATTAACTATAAATTGTAATCCATATGAACCTAACAACACGATGACTTTCTCTCTTCTTTTGACATCCCACATGTTGATGTAGGCTCCTTTATCATTATTTCTTTATCTAGCTGATTTATGTCAACTTTCACTGAATTTTCCTTTAAGTTAAGATAAGGTTGAATCTCATCAAGAAGATTGGGATTTAATTCACTTTGGATGTGAATGTTCTGTTTGATTCTTCTAGCTTTAGTTATCACTTCGTTAAAAGTTGTTACACAACACTTACCAAGAGGATTCATGGATCCACAAGCATTACTAAATCTTTCCTTTAGATAGAACATAATGTGTCTCATATTCTTCAAATCTGTTTCTATCACAGTTTTGATGATATCTTCTTCGGTGATTTTAGTACAATGACAGATTAACCTAGATTCAGCATCTTCTTTATACCAAAGAGGTCTTTTGAGATTCTTACTTAAAACAATTTTCTCAATTTCATTATTGAAATATCCAACCTCACACTTAGCTTCCATACATAGGTAAAAATCGTCTTCTACAACATACTTTCTAAACTCTTTTTGTACAAATCTCTGGACAGTAAAATTAGCAACTTTTTGGCCTTCTTTTCCACAAGTTGGACATTTATCTTGGTTATCCATGTAGTATTTCGTTAACATTATCTTATAAGATTTCTCTCGTCCGTTAATTAGACTTAATTTGAATAGTATTATAAACACTCAAGTTAATTTCATGATTCATATGATGAATATAAATGGAAGAAATAAATTTACAAGAAAAACATTATTAGTTATTATTGTTATCTCTCTCCTTTCCTTTCTATCATTATCTAATATAAAGGTACAAAGCAGTTCCTCCCCACCAATTACAACAATCATTGCTCCTAACTATATAAAACAAGAATTATCCACACCATCTGAGCTAGAATCTTTTTTAGATTCAATCATTCCAAATCAGTTAGAGAACTACAATATTTCTGGTGCAACTTTCTCAATGGTAAAAGATGGTTCTGTGTTTCTTGAGAAAGGTTATGGTTATGCAAATGCATATTATGAAACTCCAGTGGATGCAAATGAGACATTATTCAGAATAGGCTCGGTTTCGAAAACATTTACTTCTGTTGCAGTTTTACAACTAGTGGAAGATGGTTTGCTAGACCTAGATATTGATGTCAATGAGTACTTATCTGCTTTTAAAATACCTGAAACATTCGAAGAATCTATAACTCTTAGACATTTATTAACACATTGTGCTGGGTTTGAAGAATCGACCTTTCCGGTTATTCTTGGTTCTTATTCCTATTTAGAAGATTTCGAAACCATTCTATCAGAAGGGATACCTGATAGGGTACGTCCTCCAAATACAACTTCTGCTTATTCAAACTATGGTTTTGCATTAGCAGGATATATTGTTCAAGAAATTTCAGGAAGCAATTTTGAATCTTATATTCAAGATGAAATCTTGACTCCTCTAGGAATGAACTCCACTACATTTCAACAACCCCTTCCTTCTACTTTATCTTCACATATGTCTACAGGATATGATGAGAATATGAATCCTGGATATTTTGAATATATTAGTATACCACCTGCGGGATCTGCAAGCTCTACAGCATCAGATATGGCAAAATTCATGCAAACTCTTTTGAACAAAGGTAGTCTTGGCTTAAATCGAATTCTTGAAAATGATACAGTTGAGATGATGTTAAGTACTCAATTTATAACTTACGAAAATCTACCTGGATTAGGTCTTGGAATTTACGAGTTTGACTTAAGTGATCAAAGAATTATTGGTCATGGAGGTGACACCGTATTTTTCCATAGTCGAATGATTCTCCTTCCAGAACTTGATATTGGTATATTTGCATCATACAATAGTAGAGGTGGTTCAATCGCGCGAACACTTCTATTTAGTGAATTGATCGAGGAATATTTTCCGCCAACCATAGGGAACATCGAACCAATGAATGGATACAAAAACAGAGCGAAAAAATTTGAAGGTTTTTATGTTACAACTAGAAGAGTATATTCAGATAAGTTAATGTTTTCAGAAAAAGATTTCATAGATGAAAGCTTCACAATCAACGCGAAAAAAGGACATTTAATTATTGAAGGTATTAGTCTAGAATTTGTTGAAGTTGAACCAAATTATTTTGTAGAATCAACAGGAGAATATTATCTTAAAATCGCATTCATAGAAGATTATAAAGGTCGAATATCTCATTTATATACAAATTTCGTAGGACCAGTTATTGCACTTGAAAGAACCCATCCTCTATATTATGGATCAGAGATACAAACTGGAATGGTTGCTGCTTTTCTTCTCATTATGTTTGTTTCTTTGGCATACTGGGGAATAAAGGGCATAATAGATGTCTACAAAAAGAGAGAAAAGAAAGCTAGAATTCAGCGATTTGCGAAATGGAGTTATTTGTTGAATTTTAGTTTAGCTGCTATAATTTCTATCTTTACTGCATTAAAAGTGAATTCTGATATCATGCTAGAATACGAAATAGTTAGGGTATTCAATGGATTTCTTATCCTCCCATTCTTATATCTCTTGGCCACTATAAATACAATTGTTTTTACTTGGTTTGCATGGACTGGAATAAAAGATGATATGAGAAAACCTTACTGGACCTTATCTGGTAGAATACACTATTCCATTCTGGCACTACTTTCAATTGTTCTAATTGGTATATTCAATTCATGGCATTTGTTTATATTTTAATTTGATTGAAAATTAATAATAGATTAGGAAAAAATTAATTGAAGGGGATTTTTTCAGTCTTCTTTTCCTTTCTTTCGAATTATTAGTTATTTATAAACATCATTAGGCTAATTACAAAGTAATATATCTGATAGTAACTAACCATGAATCTTTCTACCAATCCCATATGTTCTCCACCAGCAAAGATACCTGATATTGCTACAAGTATTAGTGCAACTATAGCTGAGGCAAATGAAAACCATGCAAAACCAATCCAACCTTCTAAAGATTTTGTAAGAAGCCATAATATAACCATAGAAGCAATGCAAATAATTCCAGATAAAACAATAAGAATAAGATGCATTTTTCCTCGAAGAGTTACTAATTCCCCTCCTTCATCTAAGGGAAAGAAACTGGCCACAATAACACCTAAGAATGCAGATATGATAAATAATATCGGTCCAATAATAGACCCTTCTCCGTTGTTTATTCCCCAGTGTAATCCAATAGAAAAAGCAAGTAACAATACACTTGATAGAATCATTAATATCTGAAATAACCATCTTTTAGGTGCACCAACTGCATAAAGAGAACTTACATCATCTCTGATATGACTATACTCATCAAGCATAATCCCTCCCAGAATCCACATAACTGTATAGATGATAGGAGCAAGCATTCCGCATATTGCTAAAATTTGAAGAATATTCATAATTACCAACTGGTGTTCTAAACTCATTTATAAAAATCTTATTTAAAAAACGAGAAAGTTAAGCTAACTTCAATAAGAATTCGAAAATGAATATGATTTTGATAACAATAATTCATAAGTGTTTGATACTTGATTTAAGTAGATTGAACATGATTTCCATTAGTCATTTATATAATATAGTAGAAGAGGATAGGAAGAAATTATTCAGTTTCTTTCAAAAAATAGATGAGAAACACTTTTACTTTTCACCAAAAGATAATATTTGGAGTTCTGAGTTAATATTTCGTCATTTACTAATGAATATCAAGTGGATGCTAGATAAATTACCTGGAGAACAAATTGAAGGATCTAATCTTGCAATTGATCTTGATGAAGATATAACAAACAAGCATTCATTACAGGATATTATAAAAGAATTTAACAAATTCTCTCCGATATTAGATGAAAGATTATCTTCATTATCTGATGAAGATGAAGAAAAAACTATTGAGATGTGGAAAGGGAAAATGCAATTGAGAATTTATTTAACACGTTTAATTAACCATGAACATAGACATTTAGGACAGATACAGTGGTTACTTAAACGTTCAACTGGTTGGACAGACAAAGAAATTTATGGTGAATAATAATTCATTTTCTCAAATTATTTATAAGAGTGTATTAATAGAAAGCTTCTATATCAGATAAAGATGATTTTGCTCTTAATGTTTTCAAACCAACTATCTACAGATTTTTGGGATTTGCTAAACGTCTAAAGATACAAGGGAAGGTCTTAGACTGTGGAGCAGGTGGAAATCGTCCTCCAATTGCTCTTTTTAGTAAGCATGGATATGAATCATATGGTATAGATAATTCCCAAGCAGAAATTGAAAAAGCAAAAGAATTCATTGATAAATATGGATTAGAAGTGGAATTAGCTGAGGGAGATATGAGACATTTATTGTTTGATGATGAATTCTTTGAATGTGTGTTTTCCTATAATGCTAGTATCCTTTTAACAAAGAAAGATACTGAAAAAGCAGTAAATGAAATGCTACGAGTTCTGAAAAAGGGAGGAATTCTGTGCATGAATTTCCTTTGGTATGATAAAGTGGATCCAAGGCGAGGTGAAGAGAAGAATCCTGGCGAATTCTGGAATCAAGAACACGGTGAGGAGACTGTTCATTCTTTCTTTACAGAAGAGGAAGTGGAAGAATTACTGAAAGGCACAAAAACTATCTATAGGGAGAAAATACAGATGAAAGTGTGGTTCAATGAGAGATATTTCACAGAATCTTCGTTTGATTATATAGTTCAAAAAGAATAAAAAAGAAAATCCCAAGTGTTAATATACTTCATCAAAATCTGTCCTAATATGAAAGATAAAATTGTCCTCGTTACTGGAGCTAATGCAGGGATAGGCAAGGAAACTGCCTTTAGATTAGCTGAGATGGGATCTCATGTTATACTAGTTTGCAGAAATGAGAAAAAGGGAATCAAAGCTCTTGATGAGATAAAAGAGAAAACCAGTAATGAAAATCTTGATTTAATGATTTGTGATTTTGCTTCTTTGAAGTCAATTAAAGATTTTGTGAAGAATTTTAAGAAGAAATACAAGAAGCTTGATGTTTTAATTAACAACCATGGATCTTTCTCTATAAGAAAGATATTAACAGAAGATGGTATTGAATCAACTTTTGCTGTTAATCACCTTGGATATTTCAGTTTAACTTTACAGCTTCTAGATTTACTCAAAGCCAGTTCGTATTCGAGAATTGTTAATGTAGCTTCAAGTTCCAATTATAGTGTGAAATCGTTAAACATTGATGATTATAACTGGGAAAAGAGAAGATACAAGCTGATGGATGCTTACGCAGAATCAAAGATATACAACATTATGTTCACTTTTATGTTATCTGAAAAATTAAAGGGAACAGGAATAACAGCGAACTGTCTGCATCCAGGTTATGTAAAAACTAATATCGGGTTGAACAATTTTTTACTAAGATTAATTGCACCATTAGTTAAAATGGGCGCAATATCAACTGAAGAAGGAGCTAAAACCTCACTATATCTAGCAACATCAGAGGAGATTGAAGGAGTAACAGGAGTATATTATCACAGAATGAAACTAAGAGAACCAAATAGTCTTGCTTTAGATCAGAAAGCTCAGCAAAAACTCTGGGATGTAAGTTTAGAACTGACAGGTTTAGCTAAAGATTTGGTGTGAATTATTAAATAAAAAAAGAAAAGGAAGAGAACTATTTTTTACTCTTTCCTTTACTTTTACCTTTACTATTATTGTTACTTGTACTTTTAATCAGTATACCTAGAACAAAGAAGAGTATTTGTGTACCTAACAAAATACCTGCTACAATAAGTAGTTCATTAGAAATGAAGGAGAAGAGATCAGTTCCAGATTCTGCAAAGTCAACATGTACAAATTCTACGTTAGAGAATGAACTTTCACCGTAGTCATTTTCTGCCACTATAACGTAATAGTAAGAACCAGTCTCGTTAAGAGAATCAATATAGAAACTTTCCTTAGTTTGGTTCAAAGCAGATAAACCTGCAAGAGAAGAGATGGGTGTTACTTTACGATATAAGTAATAATTTTCACTGCCAATAACATCTGACCAGTATAGGTTTACAATACCTGAAGAGCTCGGATTAGGCATGATTGGAAATAGTTGAGGGGTTTGAGGAGGACCCACAAATTTTTTATAAAATATATCATAGTCTGATCCAGAACCATCATAATCTGTTTGATCATCCCAAACAACATGAATCTGTCCTATCGAATCTGCAATTATGGAAGGTCTCCAAGAATTCAGTGAACTTTCAGTTGAAATAACTTGAATAGCAGACCAAGAATCTGTCAATGGGTCTCTATAACTATGCAAAATGTCATAATCTGAACCTCCAGCTTCAAGAATATTTGAGGAATCACGATAGACTACATGCGCGTAACCTAAAGAATCAACTGAAATGTGAGTGTCCCTACTGCTTTCTGTGCTTGAGCTAAAGTGGATATGTATTCTACTTTTAAGTCAACCCCTTCTAGCTCCTGTGG
>JAGXNV010000116.1 GCA_019894795.1 Candidatus Heimdallarchaeota archaeon
GTATCTATGGTACCGTAATTTGCAGCTGGTCCGATAACAGCGACTATTGCTGGGTCAGGATAACGGTTCAGTACAGCTAATGAGGACATCCCATTTGAAATATTATATCCTTCATTTTCTAAATTTACACGTAAGCTAGATAACCCATCCCAACGTTCATTATAAATACTGAACTTAGTTCCAGATCCTGCTATACCAACAATTCCTAGAAATATTGGCACAACTATGATCATAAAAAGTATGGACATAACAATAGAGTATTTAGAGAAGTTACTGATGAATTCAGACATCAGATATAGCACCAAAATTACGATAGTTACCACTATCATCATAGCTCCAATTTCTCTGGAAAATATGTAAGCTACTATTGTTCCAATTACAGCCAAGACTTCGGCAACTACAAACAGGGCTAATTTTTTCGGAGAGATGTGTATATTTATTCTCTTTTTAGCCTCTGGTCTTGATTTTCTTTCTCTTGACTGGTTTCTTTGTTGGTTGTCTTGCTGGCTCAACTAATTCTACACCCTGTTCTCTTATTCCACGGAAACAGATATCTAATCTTTGGATGGCTTCTTGATAGTCATCATAAGTGATTTCAGTGTCAGTATATCTGGCAATTTCAAATGATGTAAGATACTCGTCCATAACTTCTGTGGATATATTAGCTTTATATGCAACTGAAAAACCAAATTCTCTTCCAGTTTGATATAGTGCACGGGACATGTCAAGTAACCCGTTTGCAATGTTGGCTAATCCTCCAAAGGAAGCTATAACGGCACCCTTGTAATCTTGTCTTTGCTCAAATATCCTTACGTCTGCCATAACAGATGTAAACATCTGGTTTAATGATTTGACTTGCTGTCTTTTCTTGAAGAACCCAAAGATACCTCTATGACTCAATTTTCATTTCACCTACTTCTATTTTATCTACTATTTTTAGTAATGCACGTAATCCGGAATTGAAGTCAATTTCAGTTATTTCTTCATATCCATAGCGTGCTTTTTCGAAATATGAGAGAAGTGTATACATCAACTCTCGTTCAATTTTGCCTTTTTCGGCAAGCAATCGTGAAAACTCCCAAGGAGTTTGACTCTTATATCTTGGTAAGTCGAAGAATTCTCGACCTATACCTTCTACAACTGTCCATGTTTTTATTAACCCTTCTTGATACCTTCCTTCCAACCCATCTTTCTTGATATCTTCAATTATCTCTTTCAGGTAATCGCGTAATCTTCTTCGGAAGGTCTGCTTCTTTGCATATGTTTGTAGAGAATGACGATTAAACCATAAGAAAAGAACAGCAACAAGAGCTACTATTCCCCCGATAACTCCTCCGATTATGGCACCTATATTACCTGTTATGCCTCCAGGAGGTTGTACTGTAGGATTAGCATTAATTACGACCAAATTCACTGGAGATGTAGTTCTTATATTTTCAACCGCATCATCAGCTTCAATGGAGTATTCTAGTACAAAATTACCATAAAACTCTAATTCTATTTCTGAAAGATCGAAAGTTGCTTCGAAAACATCAGAAGTTCCAACACGAGTCATGGTGATATTATAATCAACTTCGTTGTATGTAATATGTAAAATAACTTCAGAAACTGATGTAAGAATATCTGTAACAGTTGCTGTAAACTCGATTAGCATATCAGGAGTTATGTATGAGAGATTTCCTGATACATTTACATTATTTATTACAGGTGCATCACTATCAACTGCTTGTACTGTTCTCGTAGCTCCTCTCAATGAATTTTTAACTGGAGTTGCAGCATCATAGGCTATATAGTACCAATCATATTGGTAATTATACTGAAGGATAAGTTGATAGAACCATTGATTTGTACCAGGAATATTTGTCATAACTGCTACAATATAGTCTGTTTGATTTACACCTGTTACTAGGTTGTGACTATCAACATGAATTGTAACATTGAACATACCGCTCCAGACAAGGCTGTCGTTGATATATACAGTGATGTTGATGTACGGTGATGTTAGGGTGGGAGAAGTTACTACTGTAGGAACTTGTTCTTCAAATGGTTCTACAAAATCACCTAATTGGAAAATATTTGGAGTAGATTGCGAATACAAATAAGCAACTCTACCTAAATTAGCATCATAATATAAAAGAGAATCAGTCTGTTTTGCACCAAATTCATCTAGACCATGTCCGGCAAAATCTATCACCCTAATATAATAGTTAACATAATATTGCGATTCGCTTACGGTAGCATTAATAATACCCCTATACTGATCTCCACTTACATGCCAAAGCGCAAAGGATTGCCATCCACCAACTGAAATATTAGCGATTGGCTCAAGATATTCATAGAAAAGTTCTACTGATCTTATACCAGTTCCAACATCAGTGGCATAAATATCGAACTGTATAATATAATAGGGATCATGAATCCCTGGATCATAAGGATCAGGTGTTATAACCTCACCAGTGATAGTTGGTGGATTGTTATCAGGACCGTAAATATTAATTGTGTGTGTAATGGAGGTTGCTGGAGCATAATCTCCTCCAGTTGCTACTAAAGACAAACCTACGTAAGCGTGGGTATCTTGTAGTAAGGTTAGAAAGTTAAGTGCTGTAAAATCAACCCAATTTCTAGATGATGTGATAAGGAAACTTGAGGTTTCAACAGCTGCAACATTTGTTAAAGTAAGGAAAATATTCACTTTTTCTGGTAATCTTAACCATTGGTCAGTTACTGTTAAAGTATAATTCTGAGTTGCATCCATTGCACTCCAAAAAGTGCTATTGAACACAGTAGCTGTTGTCCCATCCAGTATATTCGCACCACTGGGATCAGTCAGCGTTAGTATAAGAGCGAAATAAGTGTTAAATACAGAATTATTCAAAACCCCAGCAGCTGCTACATATCTGTAATCAGCACCTGAAACACCTAAAGCAGTTACCGTAATTGTTTTTGTTTGTGTCTCATTAAGAGAGTAATCGGGAATGACCGTATCAAGATGTCTTGATCCTGATGCTACAGAGTAGGGATTAATAATCGAATCGGGAAAGGTTAATTGAAAACTCGAGGATTTAGCGGCATTACCATACTCATCATATAATGCTACTGTATAACCAATAGTATTTCCAGTAGTATAATATCTTACAGCGTCATCCAAATCTAGATCAATTCTAGTAACATTAACTGCTAGTTGGCCTTCTAGACTATCATGAGTCAGGATTGAACCACCGAACTCATCTCCATTTGGATCTACTAGAAAATTAAACAGTAAAACATCAGTTGCATCAGAGATATTGGTTCCATCAAAATAGAATGTATCTTGAATCTCTGCTGTAGGATTTGATGTTACATAATCATTAGTATATATGGAACCCATTCCCGCACCAGATATCGTTAATCTAACTGTTGCATCAGGTTCCAAACCCAGTTCAGAAGTTAAATTTGCATAAACTGTGACATATGTGCCACCTATTATTTCAGTAGGTATATTTACTTTACTCGGACCTACTACAAAGTAAGCATCAACTACTACTTGGTTTTCTGTCGCATCTACAATAATTTCGTGAATTAATCTATCATTTTGAATATCACCTGTTCCTTCATCTGTGAAGAAGTTATAACCAAGCTGAGTAATATCGTAATAAGCATCATATGTGACGTCCTCCGTCCCTGGGCCAGGAGCGGTGTTTGTGTATAAATCTTGATTTGATGTAAAAGTTCTGTTTGCATCAAAATGGTTTCCATCAAGAGACCAATCAACCTTTAATGTATAAGCAGTTCCTGTTGTATCAATTACTGTATCATTATCAAATAACACTCGTGTAGTAAATGAATAAGATGCTAAAGGATTTGTTACATCAACACCAACATCCAACTTAATTTGTCCGAAGTAGTATACATTGACATCACCTGGACTTCCAGCACCTCTTCCCATACCAGGATTGCCATAAAACCATGCTAAAAGTGTAATCTCTCCTACTTTGGAGAAGGGTTCTATTGAAAGAGCAGAAGTGGTTAACGCTATAGTAAATTGTCCTTGAGAGTTAGTTGTAGCGCTACCAACTTGATATTGGGGGGTTTCATAGGTAGCAGGACTGCTAGTAAATTGACTTTCTGTAACATTATAGAATAGCCAAACAGTTTCCCCACCCCAATAATCTCCTACGACAATTCCTTGTAAAACACCTTCCACGTTTATTGTGGTGTCTCGGAGGATATAGCTCAAAGGTGTTGGAGATGTAATACTTTTCATTATAGCAGGCATAGTTTGTATTTCTGTATCCACCCCATGAACAGACAGATCTAAGGTTGCAGGAGAGTAAATTAGTTTATTTTCTGTTTCTACTTCCTGTTTTTCTGTATCAGTGATTATCTCTGGATAATATTCATATCTAGTAGGATGATTTTTATTATTGAGAATATCTATTGAACTTTGTCCGAAACGATATGTTGGAGAACCAGAATTATTAAGGGAGTTTTCCAAAACACTTTGTGTTTGAGCAAGAGCTACAGTAGACATTTGCATAATTATTGTTAAGAAGAGAATAACTCCAACTAATTTTGTTCTAAGACTCTTCAAAGATATCGCTCCTTCATCGTTATTCTACGATTCTGAATTGGTTGGTATGGTATATGAATACATAGGAAGAAACTTAGAGACACTACCACGAAACTCTCTAAACTTGTCAAATCAGTTGAATAGTTTTTATCAAAAATCATTGAATCTTCATAATCATTATATTCCATTTCTACAGCAAAACTACCTGGAGGAGTTGAAATAAATACAGATTCAGATGCATTCCATCTATCTAGATAGAAGACTATGAAAACAAATGACCCCGCTCCGTGATTTCTGGCATCAACTAAGATTGTAGCATTAACAAAACCGTTAGCATCTGTAACGTCGTCTAATACTATCTTATTGTATGGAATTGTAGAATTAAGAACTCCTGCTAGTTCAGACTTATATGTTGCTACATCTTTGGTTCCTGTATGAACTTCATAATCTGTTTCTTGTATGAACCAAACTTGAATGCTTTCTCCATCTAATGCTTCGGGAGAGCCCAACAAGGGTTGAAGGTAGAGATAGAGATCAAAGTTCTCGTAGAGGATAAATCCATCTAATGCTACATCAAGTAAAGTATCATTTAAGGTAATGTCTGATAGCATAAAGTCAATAAGTAACATTACTGAGAAAGTGTAATTCTGACCATAATTTGCTACTAGGAAATAGGTGGTATCTTCAGGGAGTGCAAAATAATCTGTTGTACCATCATTTGAATAAACAGTTGATGAGCCGCCAAGATTAGTTAAACCATCACCTATTTTTGTTACATCCTCGGGACCAATCAGTCCTAGCTGTAATTGCTGAAGTTCATCAGCTGTCAAGATATAATATGAAACATATCTTCCACTTAGAACCGTTGTATGTGCAACATCTTCATAAAGCGTCGTGGATATTGCATACATAAATCCTTTTTGGGCTATAAGATAATTGTAACTCTCAGCTGGATTCTCAGGACTCGGGAGTACTTGTTGCGTTGCATTCATTGAAACTGATGACAAATATCCTTCAGGTAAGATTATGAAACCTGTCGCATTCAGAGAAGTAAAACTGACGAATGCAAAGACAATATACGTTGTACTATCTGGGTCTGATGGATTGAATGTAGGATAAGCAGTACTGTTGAACGTTGGAAATACTTCTGCTCTTCCAAAACTTCCAGCATCAGAAGAGTAATCAGCTCCCAAATCATCAGCGACAGATAAAAGTTGAGTTGGATTAGATTGATATGTTTGATAATCAGCTGCACTCACAGCTTTGAAATTAACTAGAACACCCTCCTCATCATCAGAATTATCATTAATTATATCTGCCCTAACAACATATTGTAAATTATCAATGACGTATACTTCATCGCCACCTACGTTTTGTGTCGGAAGTGCATTATAAGTTGGAAATTCATACATTGAAACATCTACATCATAGGAAGAATGGAGTGTATTTTCACAATATACAAAATCGCCACCATATGGATAAGGACCAATCTGAAGTTGTCCCCACCTATGGACAGGGTCTCCACCACCCTCATCTATCGGTAGAAGAGCTTCAATCCAACCATACAAATTTGCAAAAGCTAGTGTTCTGTTATTGGGATCACCACCATTCGGGCTACCTATAGCAAATCCAAAAACAGGTCTAGCAGGGATATCATTCAAACGCATTGTCATGATGGCCAATGCAAGAAAAGCTGAGATTGAAGAATCAGACTCTTCAATAAGAAGTTGTGCTCTGTCTCTTCCAGCGTTATCAGTCTGATCAGCTATTGGTGTACCATATTTCATAAGAATTTTGTTAAGTATATAATCTGCTCGCTCATATATAGTATAACCTGTTGTTTCATCAGCAACCTCGACAGCAAAACCAACTACTCCAGGGGAAATTGTATCATAATTGGTAGGTACTTGAAGGAAAGGTTGGACTCTTGGTAAAGTATCATAACCTGGAGCATAATAATCTAGACAATCATCTATAATTGTTTGAGTTTCATCTTGAACAAAATAAGTTTGATAATTATAGGTTCCAACAAAACCTAAAATTTCAGCTGATGACTGTAAAAGCAATTGATTGCGTCGTGAGTAAACAATTTCTGTTGAACCGTCAACAGCAGCAACAGAACCATTTTCATCTAACAAATAGTTATCCCAGTCAGGATTCAAAGGAACAGTTTGTGAATCATACACATTCAAGCTAGGGTTATAATAAGAACTTAAAGTTGTTAGCAGCGGATCTGTAATTGAAGAAGTAGCAGTAAATATTAATTGTGATATATTCAAACCTGTTTTAGTTGTTGCACTTGGTACACCATAGTTCTCAGGTGCCAAATCATATGTCACTGCATCATTTGATGTAAACTCCCACGTGGTAGAATCATAATATGTGTGAACTTCCCACCTATAGAGAAAATTCCCTAAATCCCCATAATACCCATCCGTAAAAACATTAGCTATTTCTTGATCTCCCAATGTAGAATTAAAATCTAATGCATCCAGAAGATCCAACAAACCATCAATATAGAAAGGTGCTGAACCTTGAAAATTAGCATTAAACCAATCAGGATTTACTAATTGTTCATCAATAACTCCAGGAGGAAGATCGCGGTATTTGTCTAACATACTCAAATAAGGTCCCATAAACGACATGAGGAGGATATATATTGTAAAACCTGTAAAAAGGATTCTCCAAATATTATGTCTAGAATGCCATTTAAACAGAATGAATGGCCAAGATATTACGGGGAGGAGTATAAACAAAAATATTCCACCAATAATTCTAAGAATTGTAGGTTTGAATTCAACCCGATATGTTTCAAATGATATTAGCAGTAAAAACACATTTATCCCAATAGCTACATAGAACAAAGTTGCTGTTAGAAAGGAAGGCATACCTGCAATCTGCAAATCACTATAGAGAAACGCCATCACAATTGTTGTTATTAATGATGCACCAAAAATTATTGTGAAGACAATATTTAGTGGTTTAATCTTTTTTTCAATCATCAATGCAGCAGGTAACTTATCTTGTTTTTTCCGAAGTTTTCTCTGCTTGGGAACGACAGCAGCTTGTGTCTTCAGTTTTTTACCGCCTTTTATTTGCTTAATTTTTTTCGGTTGTTCAGACATGTTTTTTCCTCATGCTAGTAGAGGTACTGTACACCAGATGGTTACCCTATTAACGTTATACAGCCACTTTATTCAAAAACTTTTTGTGATATGTAATGACATAGCTTCATTTAGTCCACAAAGAGTCAAGTAATATTTCAAATCTATAACTTTTTTTGACTTCTTATACTTTAATATGTATACTATACTAATATAATAAATTATTATAATGTATAACAGCATACAAAACTACATTCAAAAACCGATGTCATACATTCATTAAAAAATAAGTTGAAAATTGGTTCAGTTGTACTAGTTGTTAATCACTAGTTTATCCAGAAGTAAAGGTGTTTATTATTCAAGTCAAATTGATTTCTTATCCGGAAGAAACAGAATTAATTGCCAAGATGGCCGGTCTAATATGTTATTCCGGCGAGAAAGTATTTGAAAAGATTAAAGAAAAAGCTGCTCTAAAACCAGATGAATATCTTGCGGCGATAATAAAATCTGGGCATCTATCAATCATTGAGCACAATGTATTTGTCTTCTATATTTCAGGAATAAGCAGAGTCACATCTCATCAACTAATAAGAAAGAGATTAGCAAGTTTTTCGCAACAATCACAGAGATATGTCAGCGCAGAAAATTTCGAATATATCATACCTGAAGATATAAAACAGTCCCCATTTGCCGAGAAATATAAGGATATTGTCAATCAGAGTCATGAATTGTATCAAGAAATGGTTAGCACAGATATAACAAAAGAAGACGCGAGATACATATTACCTAATGCAACATCAACCCAACTAATAGCATCTATGAATGGTCATGCCCTTATAGATCTTTTAGTCAGACGAATTTGTTTAAGGTCGCAATGGGAAATTAGAGAGTTGGCAGAACTTATGTTAGATGAAGTAACAAAAGTCGCCCCTACCATCTTCAAAAATTTAGGAGCTTTTTGTGATTTCTATGGTTATTGTCCTGAAAACAGTCATTCATGTGGAAAAGTTCCCACAATAGATGAATTAAAAAAACAAGCATCTTTCAAGTAGTGTTTTAATCCACTTTTGGTGGAACATTTTCATTAATTTATGATTTTTCACTGACAAGACTTTCTTCTTTCAGCTCTTTATCTTCTCCAATGATTTTTGGAAGTATTGCATTTGTTCTGATTAGAATGACAGAGTATATC
>JAGXNV010000117.1 GCA_019894795.1 Candidatus Heimdallarchaeota archaeon
CTTCAAATAAACTGATTATGCATCCCCCTCCTCCTGCGCCTGTAAGTTTACTACCTAATGAACCATAATGATCCAACGAGTCTACTAGTTCATCAAGGATTGGATGTCCAACCCCCAACTCATTAAGAAGAAGATGATTCTGTTTCATTCTGTTACCTAATTCTTTTACTTCGCCTTTAAGTAAACTAGACTTTGCATTTAGTGTTAGTTTACCTATTTGCTCAAGTATATTTTGATATTTCTCAGGATTTTCTTCCATCAAATCAGCTACTTTTTCAATATAATGCTTTGTATTTCTTTGAATACCACTGTTTACTATTACAATATGTGTGTCAATATCTGGAACACTTAACTTCGTAAATTTTTTCTGTTTATAGTGTTGTATCCCCCCATATGTAGATACTGTGTTATCTACACCAGAGGGTTTACCGTGTATGATTTTCTCTGCTTCAAATGCAAACTCATTTAATTCTGCTAATGAGAGATTTATGTTCATAAAAGATGATAAACTTGCTATCACTGCTACTGCATTAGCCGCACTTGAACCTAGCCCAATGCCTGGTGGGATTTCTGAATCTATATGAATAAATGGACTTTTCTGTGAAGTTGTCATATTGAGGATTTTTTCCACTATAAAGTAATAAGCAGGATTTACTGATCTTTGGCTTACCTTAGTTTTTGGTTCAAACTCACGGTTTTCATGATTGATAATATAATTTAGCATATTACTGTCTGAGGATTTACTCAATAAATAGTTGGAGGAAATTGAGAGTTGTACCTCATTTAGATGTGATTCTTTAATAATACACTTTGTTTTCAAGTTGATTGCTGAGACAATTGCAGGATATCCATATACCACCGCATGTTCCCCAAATAAAATAATTTTACCAGGAGCTGAGAAGATAGTTTCTTTGGTATCCATAACCTAAATTAAATCTCGATAAATAAAATGTTTTGGAAAAGAAAAGGGGAAAAATCATTCCCTGAGTAATTTAAATGCGAAATCATCAACAGAAGCGGGAAGCTCTTCAGATTCACCCAATTCTCCTCTTGCTCGGAGAATCTCTCTTGTAAGTAAGTAATATACTTGAGCTAGAGATTTTCTTCCTTTATTATTAACTGGGATGATTAAATCAACATTATTTGTTAGATTATCGGTATCACACAAGGCTACAACAGGTATTCCCATAGATGAAGCTTCAGTAAGAGATTGTTTATCTGCTCGAGGATCAGTTAGCATGACTACATCTGGTTCAATATAACCTTCATAAGATGGATTAGTAAGTGTTCCAGGTATAAATCTTCCTGGTATGACCTTAAAACCAGCCATTCTTGCCATTTTTGTACTAGGGACAGAAGCATATTGTCTTGTTGCAAAAACAGCTACTTTTGATGGTTCAAAACGACTTAAAAATTTAGCAGCAATACGAATACGAGTATCAGTTGCATTTACATCTAGTACATATATTCCATCATTTCTGACTCTATATTTGAAAGGTTCCATGAATTTTGTACAAACACTTGTTCCAATATGAATTCCTGATACTAGATATGTGTCTCGTGGGATTAATAGTACTTCTTCTTCTGTTTTTTCTTCTATGCCTTCAGACATTTTCAATCCTCGTTAGGTAAAGCTTTTAGCATCACAATATGTGAGCAATAAGTTCTCTAAAATTTTGATTAAAAACTTTCTGTTTCTTAAGTAAGGAAAAAATCACTTAAATTTAGGTGAAAGGGAGAAATTCATCTATTAAATCTATATGAGAGATGAGCATTCTTCGGCAGCACCAACGTCTTACGTTAAGATTGTCTAAAACTTTCTCTGGGTCGTCTCCATCTTCTGTTCTTTTATTGAATTCATCCCATTTATCAGCGATTAAACCACCACAAGTAAAACATCTTACTGGAACAATCATTTCAGTCAATTTCATTTTTTCGATTCTGCATTTAACTATTATGGTTGTAGTGACTTCAGAACCCCCAATCTCTAGCAATCATAAATCCTCTATATAACCAGTAGAGGCCAATAGGGTTTGCTAGCAATGTAGGTCTTTTCAATACTTTTCCAAGTGTTTTGATGATTTGCAACCCTTCTATTCTGTTAATGTAACTATAATTGGATACTTCTCCAAGTTTTGTAAGAAATCTATTAGATCTAGTGTAAAAGAATCTATGTGCTTGCAGATTGATTTTCTTCATGAAGTTGTGTTTTCCTAAATCTTCTTCATAATTCTTTAGATTAAAAATGCCTCTCTCACTTTCCATCTTCAAATTGTTTACAACAGATTTACCTGCTATTCTTCCACTTGTCATTCCTAACCTTATCCCCCCATAGAAAATTGGATTAACCATTCCTGCTGTATCTCCAGCTAATAGTACTCTACCACAATATAATTTATTGACCGGACCATTCATAGGTATTTGACCTCCAATCTTCTTTAAAATATCACCAGATATTTTTTTCAGTTTTAAAAAATTATCTAGACGTTGTTTTCTGTCTTTTGCAGTTGTAACGATACCCACATTTGTTTCCCCATCCCTAGGGAAAACCCAGCAATATCCAAATGGATACTTATTAGCATCAAAGTGAAATTCTAATTTCTCACTCCACTCTCCTTTCAATTTGTATTCATATGCTTTAATCATGGGTGATGGTGGTTCGAAATTCAATTTTCTTGCAAGTTTTGCATTAGGTCCTTCTGCAAGAATAAGGAACTTCGCCAAATACTCGCTACTGTTTTTGTCTTTTAATCTTATTCTGACGCCATCTGTTCTATTCTGGAGATCTTCAACTTTTGCAGAAGTTAGAACTTTTACTCCCAAATCCTTAGCTTTATCTGATAGAAATTGATCAAATTTATCCCTTTTTAACATAATGGCATGAATATCCCCAAGAATAGTTTGATTTTCCGGAAATGATAAGTGGCATGTATCCAACTCTCTTACACAGAAATTTTCGTCATTTTTTGGAATTGAGAGATCTTTGAATGCATGTATGCTTAATCCTTCACCACATTGAATAGGTTCACCAATCACTGCATGTTCCTCAAATAATAACGTTTCTACACCCTGTTCAGCTAGAGTAATTGCTGCTTGCAATCCTGCGGGACCCCCTCCAACAATTGCTGCACTAACTTCTTTCATAATCAGCTACTTTTTTACTAATTCAAAAACATAATGTGTTGAAAATTTATATGCCCAACCAATTTGTTTTTATTTGATTTTTTTGAGAAAAGATTGTTGATATTACGACTTTGAGAACTAAATAGCTCATTTGGAAGTTTCTATCAAACATTTGGTGATCAAGATGTCAAGAGTATTAGACAAAGAAAGTGGTAAAAGAGTAAGGAGTCCCATAGGAGTAATTCTTGGTCATGTAGATTCAGGTAAAACAAGTTTACTGGACATAGTTAGAGGGACAGCTGTTCAAGCCAGAGAAGCAGCTGGGATAACTCAACATGTTGGTGCATCATTCTTTCCTTCAGAGACAATTCTTGATGTGTGCGGTCCTTTAATACAAGCTTCCAAAATAAAGCTGGATATTCCTGGTATCTTAATTATTGATACCCCTGGCCATGCAGCATTCATGAATTTAAGAAAACGAGGTGCATCTGTTGCTGATATCGCAATCTTAGTCGTTGACGTCATTCGAGGTTTTCAAGCACAGACCTATGAATCTTTAGATATACTCCGTGCCAGAAAAACACCTTTTATTATTGCTGCAAATAAAATTGATAGAATTTCAAGTTGGAAATCTATTCCGAATGCACCTTTTATACAAACTTATAACTCTCAGAACTCTAAGGCAAAAGCGGACATGGATAATAGGGTCTATGATATTATGGGCGAATTATCTGAACTTAGGATGGAAGGAGAAAGATATGATAGAGTTAAAGATTTCCGAAAATCAATTGCAATCGTTCCTACAAGCGCAAAATCAGGTGAAGGTATCCCTGACCTTTTCTTAGTTCTATCAGGTTTGACTCAACAATTTATGATGGGTAAGCTAGAATATGTTGAAGGTCCTGGAGTTGGAACTGTTCTTGAAGTTAAAGAAGAAGAGGGATTAGGTACAACTATTGATGTAATTCTTTACGAAGGTGTGATTAAGAAGAATGATCATGTTGTAATTGGTGGCAGAGACGGGGCTTCTCTGTTAAAAGTTCGGGCTCTTCTAGAACCTAAAGAATTGGATGAGATGAGAGATCCAAAAGATAAATTCAAAAGCGTTGATGAAATTTATGCCTCCGCTGGTGTTAAAATTGCCGCCCCCGGATTAGAAGATGCGCTAGCTGGAGCACCAATTCGAGTAGCCCCTAAAGGCATGGAAGATGAAATTTTAGAAGCTGTAGCTAATGAAATTGAAAGTTTCAGAATAGAAACAAAATCTAATGGTGTTATTCTCAAAGTTGACACTTTGGGTAGTCTTGAGGCAATTGTTGATATGCTAAAAGAGAAAAATATTCCAATACAAAAAGCAGATGTTGGAGATGTTAATAAAAAAGATGTAATTGACGCAGCAATAGTGGGAGAAAGAACTCCAGAATATTCGGCGATTCTATGTTTTAATGTTGACGTCTTACACGATGCTCAAGAAGAAGTAGAAGTAAATGACATTAAAGTTTTCTTTGGTAACGTCATCTATAATCTGATTGATGAGTATGAAAGATGGATGCTTGACACAATAGAAGCTGTGAAATCTGATTCATTAAAAGATTTGTTAATGCCTGGAAAAATAACTGTTCTACCTCATCATACGTTCAGAGCAAGTAAACCAGCTATAGTTGGAATAGAAGTTTTGGGAGGACGAATTGCTCCGCAACTTATGCTTATACGTGAAGATAACAAAAGAGTCGGTCGAATTCACCAACTTCAGGATCAACAGGAATCTGTTCAAGAAGCAAAGAAAGGAAAACAAGTGGCCATGTCCATGAGAGGTCCTACTGTTGGTAGACAAATAAGAGAAGGAGATGTTCTCTATGTTGATGTTCCAGAAAAACACGCTGTTCTACTAATGAAGAAATATCGAGAAATGATCACAGCTGATGATGTAAAAATTCTTGAAGAATTAGCGAAAATTAAAAAAGAAAATATCAGTAAATTTTGGGGCTGGTAAGTAACATTTTCACTATCTCACATTACATTTATATAGTGATTTTTCTTTGTTCAAGTTAGCTGAGTATAAAATTTCAACCTAGTACTTGGCTTGTTCCTGAGTTTGCCTGGGGGGTATTAATTTGACTTAGAGGTTACTTTCCACCAATTTTCAATAAGGAAGTAAGTATCTTTTTGCGGTAAATTATATCTTCTATTTGGCTTTATTAGATGCCTCTGTGATTGAGCAGGAGGAATATATAGTCCAGTAGTTATTCTTCTTTCTACAGGGATTTTGTTCTTCTTAATTTCTCGACTCTTATGACCACATTTTCTGCATTTGTACCCTTTGTTTAATCCATTACTTACCATGCGCTTACTACAAGATGGACATAAAGGTGATTCTTCTCTGAATTGTTCAGAAACGAATATTATCTCACATTTTTCCAATTGAACTGTGAACCCTTGGAATTCTTTTTTGTATCTGACACCTCCATAAGCCAGTATTTTATCCTCTGGAAGAAGTTCTCTTATGGTGTTCCTGAAGCTTTTACTTGGTTCAAAAGCAGCAACATCTACCTTGATTTTATTGCTAATTACCTCCCCTCGGAAAATAACATGCCCTCCAAGAATAGTTTTAGGTGTTTCAAGAATTCTAATCTCACCTTTGAAAACGTTGAAATTTTGTACTTCTGAAGATGCATATTTAAAGTGTTGATCTGTTCCTTGATTCGTTCTGAAGATGCAATATGAACTAATGGGCTCATGCACTTCAATTTCTCCCATCATATTAAGTAAAGTTAAAGGATTTTCCCCTCTGATTCCATACAGAACAGGATCGAGTCCAGCTGGTGCTATTATAACTTTCTTTGATTCTTCATCTATATTATTGAAGACTTCAGCTGAATATTTGTTATCAACTGCTGCAACTGATTTTTCATTTAAAATTCTTTTCCTGCTGATATTCTCAGATTTTCTGTATGTAAGCAACTCAAAAGTAAAATCTTCATCTAAGGGATTCAGTGGATTTCCAATTGCTGCTATGGCGCCTATAAGTCCCCTCCCATTACCCGTTGAATAATACTTGAAGCAGAACTTCTCTGCAATATCCTTAGCTGTTGAAATTTCAATAATGTCTGTTAGAGCTTCCCGTGAAAATTGTATTATTTCTTCAGGAATCTCTCCTTTAACAAAAGCCATTCCTGGGTTTGTGTTCGGATCTTCTTCGAGTAACTCATTTAATGTTTCAAGTGCTATTCTTGCTATTCTCTCAACAATTTTCTCATTAACCTTGAGAGTTAAACAAATAGCTCCATTTCCTCTTGTTTTCCACGGAATGTTTGGATTATTACGGATGAGACGAGGATAATCTATGAAATTCACGAGTGGTGCTAATAATTCAATTATTCTTAAAGCTAGATAAGTTGTACAACCACCTTTCAATGAATCTGTATCATCAAATCCAATATGTAGAGTTGTATTCTTTAAATCTGGCAATTTGATACGAAATAATTTTCAAGATAAGTATTAAAAAACATTAGATTGAATACCAAATTTCCCCTCGGCGATCTTTTTGAATTGTTATACATCCTGTTTGGTCAGCAAGAACCTCAATTCTGCCATGTAAATCGCCTCTCCACATTCTTGCCCAGCTTGCTAACTCAGAAAGCGAAACTTTATTGTCTGGTTTAGTAATTATTATTTTGAATATTCTTCTATATATTTCACGATCATTATAACTGTGTACAATCTTTTCGATTATGTTGTTGAATCGATAAAAAGCTTCATTGATTTCTTCAACACAATCTTGCCTTTGCTGATTAAGCTCTTTCAATTCATTTATTTTTGTTTTAATCGAATCGCGTATATCTGTGGATTCCTGCTTTAATTTTTTCTTAAGCTGCTCGTTTCTCTTCTCCTCAACTGCTGCTGTATTTGTTATTTTAGTCTTTATTTCACTCCCAACTACTTCACCTGTTGGAAAATATTTCACATTGAAGGTATTTTGTCCCACATCTATTATTAATGAAAAAGCCTTATTCAAACTAGCATATTTCCGAAAAGGACCTTTGTCACTTTTTCTCTCCTCGATTGATACAATTCCAATCTTTTCCAGTTCTTCAAGATACTTTGCAATTATTCGGGGTGATATATCCATCATCCTAGATATTTGAAAAGAATAAAGATCTTCAGCGGATAATAATTCCAAGATTCTTCTTCGTGTATTATTGGATAAATAATCTAATAATTCAAAAACATCCGTTTCTTCATTCTCTTTGTTTGTTCCTAACACATATCTCACCTTTCTGCTGAGGAAAGAACTGGGATTTATGCAAATCCCATATCTTTCTTAGCTTCGTCGCTTCGCATATCTTTGACAACTGCAATAGCTCTGTCTTTAGTTGGTTTAGTTTGCTCAAGGGCCTCTAGAAGAATTTCTTGAGTGATTTTACAATCACATTTTTCGTTATCAAATGGCTTTCCTTTCTCAATTTCTTCTTCAAATTCTTCAACATAGTTTCTTATTGCAATCAACTTACTTTCACTACAAAGTGCAGCTATATCTGCACCTGTGAAACCTTCAGTTTCTCTCGATAAATCATCTATATTAACATTTTCTGCTAAAGGAGCCCCTTTGAGATGAATAGAGAAGATCTGTTTTCTACTTTCGAAATTGGGTGTAATAACCCGAACAAGCCTATCAAATCTCCCAGGTCGTAGAAGTGCTGGATCAACCATATCTGGTCTGTTAGTTGCTGCAATAACAACAACATTTCTGAGTTCTTCTAAACCATCTAATTCAGTTAATAGTTGACTAATTACCCTTTCAGTAACACCAGAATCAGAGCTTCTCCCTCTAACTGGTGTAATTGAATCTATCTCATCTAAGAAGATTATACAAGGTGATGCTTGCCTAGCTTTCCTAAAGATTTCTCTAATAGCTTTCTCACTTTCTCCTACCCATTTTGATAGAACTTCTGGGCCTTTTACTGAGATGAAATTAGCCTCAGATTCATGTGCAACAGCTTTTGCGATTAGTGTTTTACCTGTTCCTGGAGGACCGTAGAGCAGTATTCCCTTTGGAGATTTCGCGTTCATACCTGTATAGATGTCTTTGTACTTTATAGGCCATTCTACAGCTCTTTTCATCTCATCCTTTACCTCATCTAATCCTCCAATATCTTCCCAATTAACATCTGGAATTTCAACAAATACTTCTCTAAGGGCAGAAGGTTCAATCGTTCTTAGAGCATTACGAAAATCATCATTGATAACATGGATTTTTTGTAAAACCTCCATGGGTATTTCTTCTTCTAGATTTAACTCTGGCAACATTCTTCGTAGAGATTGCATGGCAGATTCCTTAACTAAAGCTGAAATATCTGCACCAACAAAACCATGAGTTAAATCAGCAAGACGATTAAGGTCTACATCCTTTTCAAGTGGCATGCCTCTTGTATGAATAAGTAAAACTTCATATCTCCCATCTCTATCAGGAATGCCTATCTCTATCTCTCTATCAAATCTTCCAGGTCTTCTAAGAGCCGGATCAATCGCATTAACTCTGTTTGTAGCACCAATTACTATGACTTGACCTCTGGATTCTAACCCATCCATAAGGGCTAACATCTGTGCAACTATCCTGCGCTCAACTTCACCTGTAACTTCTTCTCTTTTAGGTGCAATGGCATCTAATTCATCAATGAATAAAATGCTTGGAGCGTTATCTGAAGC
>JAGXNV010000118.1 GCA_019894795.1 Candidatus Heimdallarchaeota archaeon
CATTTATTCTGACGCTTTCGAAATAATATCACCAATAATATTTATAAATAATTTAACTTTAAATATATGAGTCGTAGATAGTAAATGATGAATTGGATTGAAACGTTGTTTACAGCAGGCACTAATGAAGAAATAAGTGAGGAATCTCTAGTTTCTTCAGAGTCAAAAAATAAAAAGACTGGTGCTAATAACGATGAATTATTAGATCAATATATTAACTCTGTTAATGATGATTTTAGCAGTTCTTTAACTCAAGTTAATTTTACTGATGATTTAAACAAAGCTTTAGAAGGTGCTGATTGTATAGTTCTTCTTGCTGATCATGCAGAATATAGGGAACTCTCCTTCTCACATTTAGAGCAAGTTGCAAACATTCCTTACATCTTCATTGACACAAAGAACATTATAACAGTTGATTCTGACGAAACAAGAAAAATAGTTAAAATTGGTGTTTAATTCACTTCAATTCACTTTTTATCATAAATCTCTTTTTCAATATTATAAGTTCTAAATTCAGGTTTTATTTTCAATATTGAACCAAGATTAGAACTCTTTATGGTTATTTTTTCAGGTAGATTAATACCATAGAATAACCTCATCATAATTTCTAGATCAATGATTGCTGATAAAAACAACTCTAAATGGTTTTTATTATTGAAGAGATCATTAAACTGTTTCTTGACATTATCTTCATTAAGTATATTCCAGATAAATGATTTTTTATCTTCTAAAAATTGGTTTACAAACCTATAATATGCACTCTCTTTATCTGTCCACATATTGATGGGAGAGGAGGATTTTGGTATAACAGTGATTCCCATTTTTTTCTCTATCCATCTAACAATTTTTAACGCTGTTTGAACAATTTTAAGTCGTTTAAACTTTGAAGAGGTAGTTCGCAACTTTGCAAGTTCTGGATTTAATTTTGCTAGAACATCAAGTTCAAATTTTCTTTTTTCACGTAGTTTGTAGGGTATCTTGATATAATGTTCAAAGATGTGAGGATGATAAAATGGCAAAACTGTAGTTCCAAAAATCTCTACTGTCTTTGGTCCACCTAAGGTATATTTCCTTCCTCTTGTTAAAGCTAACAGAACTTCTATTTTCATTCTTTTGTCTTCAATATTCCAAAGAAGTTGTGTATGTTTATGTAATTCAGGTAAAATAACTTTGTTCAATATATCCTGTTCTAATACAATTTCACTGAAGATTTTTGTAGGGAAGAAATAATTATGCTTTTGCATAGCTAGTAACAAGGCTAGATTTGGTTCTTCTCTCAACTGTTTGTTTTTAATACAGGTAAAAAACTCTCCACCAAGTTGAGTATCACCAAGATAACCATCTATAAACACATTATTTTCAGTCTTGCTCTCTTTTAGTAATTTTATCAATCTTGAAGCAACATGAGTAGAAACACCTTCCCCGTACCACATGTGTTTCAGAGCATCTTCAACAGTTTCTTCACTAGAAATAATTTTCGTCAGATGAGTGATTCCCAGTATCTCTGTTACTTCTTGTGCTATTGTTAGGTTTGGTCCATTTAAGGAGTAGTCAAAGGTTAGAGCTTTACTTTTTTCTCTATCTTCTTTTCTGAGGGAAGCTATTAGAGAACGCGAATCTAAACCTCCTGATAAAAGAAAATAATTATTTTCCTTATGTTTCTGAAGAAGTGAGGAGAAATACTTTTGAAATATTTGAGCTTGTTCCTCAACTATTTTGTTATAATCACTTTTTTTAACGTTACTGTAAGCTTTAGGAAAATTGTACGCAATACTGCTTTCACTGAGTAAGATTTTTTCTAAATTATTTTCAGCTAAATCATTAAATTTCAGCCTTATATGCCTGTTATAAGGTAATAATTTTATTTTTGTGAAAAAGGTTTTCATTCCCAATATGCAGTGAGAAAAAACATATTCAAGCAAAGCATCATAATCTAATTCCTCTAAAAGTTCATGATCATTGCAGAGCATATATTTCATATGCGACGAGATATAGATATTATTCTTATTAATTGCAAAGTAAATGAAATCTGTCCCCAGAGCATCTGTTGTTATTTTTATTTCTCTATTTTCCATGTCTATTTCAATAACTGGTTGAAACTCTTGGTGTCCAAGATTATTTTCTTCTTTTTGAATATTGAAATTTATGTACTTTGTTATGTTTGGAAGGAGTTTAAAATAATTTTCATTTTTACTCAAAACAAAATTTGAAGACTCAAAATCACCAATTATTGCTTTAAAATTGTCTTTTTCTATAACTTGGGTGCATTTCATTCTTTGAGGAAAAAACTCAACTATTTTCTGCAAATTATGTGTTTTGGTTGAAATAGAGAAAAGGAAATGAGTCATGATTTCATATGTTGAAGCGACTTATAAAAAACTTTTGAAGAATTGTTTTGGTTTGTTCTTGTAATATCCTGCACCATAAATATGAATTAGAAAATTTGATATATTACATAGAATTCTTCTAATTAGTGTTAATTTATGAGGCTTCTAGTTATCTCCTACTTTTCTCCTGCTGATAAGATAACCGGAGGTTTTCGAGCAGTAAGTTTCACTAAATACTTTCCTGAAGCTGGAATAGATATATCACTTATTACTTCAAATTCCAAAATCAAAGATGATACTGACATGATCCAGAAGTACAACTTGAAAACAGTTGAAATTACTCGGAGTATTAGGATTCGTAATATAGGGTATAAAATTAAAGTTTTAGCTTTATTGGAGTTGTTAAAGTTAGACAGTTTTCTCTTTTTTCCAGATATCTTTCGTTTCTGGAACAGAAGAGCTCTGAAAAAGTGTCAAAAAATGTTAGATGAACAAAAGATGGATGCTATTCTTGTTACAGCTCCTCCTCATTCAAGTTTTTACTTTGCAGCTAAACTAGCCAAGAAAAACAACTTACCTTTAATTCTAGATTACCGAGATCCTCTCTCAGGAAGTCCCTATATGTTCTTTCCTCCTATTATTAAACAACTAGTAAGAAGGAAAGAAAAAAAGATCGTTAATGAAGCAAAAATACTTGTAACGGTTGGAGAAGAATGCGCTAAACTAATTTCTGATACTCTTTCTTTAAAGGATAGACCAATTCAGGTTATCTATAATGGTTATTATGAAGAAGATAAGTTAGAAGTTTCAGTGGAAAAAAGCAATAAATTTACTATATCTTATTTTGGTCATTTTTATACTTTAAGACAGAAAGGATTTGAAGCTCTAGCTCGTGGAATTAAATTATTAGTCACCAAATACAATCTGTCCCCAGAAGATATTGCTCTGCAATATGCTGGAAAAACATCTAGAAAAACTCTTCAAAAGATTCTTGATTCTGCTGGTATAGCAGATTACTTCAATGATCTAGGACTCTTATCGAATGAAACTCTGTTTAGGGAGATTAGCAAGTCTATTTTGAACGTTGTTCTAATTCCTCCCAAAACAACTTATACTCTACCTACTAAAATTTATGATTATGCCTACAGTAACTCCCACATTTTACTCATTGGAGAAGAAGGAGAAGTCTCTAAATGGTGTAAAAAAGTTGACCAGCAGTATACACATGCAGAAATAGAACCAGAGAAGTTAACTGAAACTCTCTGGAAGCTTTATTCTGAATGGAAAACAGGTTCCCTCAATTATGGATGTGATTTTCAGAAATTAAAAACTTTCAGTAGAAAAAATCTAGCAATTCACTATGCTGAAATCATAAAACATGAATTAGGTTCTTAACTCTTCAATTCTATCAAATTAACTACAAAAGGAAGAAAAATTTAACAAGATGAAAAATTCAGGCTAATCAGAGTCTTAGAGTGAAATACAATGAAATTATTATACCTTGGCGATATGGCTGGTTATAACGCAAAACTAATTCCAGCTCTTCTAGATAAAGGTGTTGAATGTAAGCTCCTTATTTTTCAGGAAAAAATGATTGAATTTCATAAAAAATCCGGTAATATTAACAAAACTCAGCTAGAATATGCTCCAGATATAAATATCACGGATACAGAATCATTAGTTGATTTCATAAAAAAATATCAACCCGATTGCGTTTTTTCAATTTGTACAGCCTCTATGGTTAGAACGTCATTACTTGTTTCTGTCCCATGGATAATGCAATTCTATGGCTCAGATATCAGATGGAATAAGCTTAGTTGGTTAACAAGGTTCCTGCTGAAGTTCTATAAGTTAAGAAGGAATAGATATTATTCTGTCACTACTCCAGATCTGCTTTTGATAAAAAAAGATGCCTTCTATGTTGACATGCCACTTGATTCAGATTTTTGGAAACCAATTGAGATTGAAAGAGAAAAGAATACCATTTTCTTTCCTCATAGATTTGATGATTCAAAAAATGTATCGTTAATCATGGATGTCTGGGATGAGATCAAGGAAAAAGGAGTTCACTTGAAGTTAATCGATTGGGGGGATAGAATTACAGAATTCAAAAAACGCTTTGGAACTGAAAATATGACCATTTTATCGTTCATGTCTGAAGAAAAGTTGAGGGAAGAGATAAACAAGAGTTCTGTCGTCTGGGCACAATTTGGTTATCCTTCGTGTGCGTATGGAGACCTATACGCATTAGCTTGTCAAAGACCATTGATAGGTCCTGATTTAAGTGGTTTACCCGTTGATTATGAGGCTCCTACAATCCAGTGCAAGTCTAAAGAGGAAATTGTGCTCAAGACTCTAGAATTGTTAGAAACTCCTTCCATAGAGAACTTTGAAGGAAGAAAATGGATTATTAAGTTTCATGACAATAAAAGAGTTGCAGAAAAGGCTATTAAAATAGTTGAAGAAATAATCAGAAGAAGGAAAAAGAAATGAAAATACTGGGGATTGTTACACAACATCTACGGAAAGAAGAGTTCCAAGAAGCTACTAAAATCCTTAAACGTCGAGATAATGAAACTGTAAGCTATTTCTCGATAGGTAGCTTTCATTTTGCTTCGGTTTCACATCCACATGAACATTTCCTAATTTATGAAACAAATGAATCTTTCTTTTATGTTTATACTGATCAAGTTTACAAAGAAATAATAAAGAAAAAAGCTAAATTAAACACGATTCAAGAGATTTTTGAAGATTTAAAAGAGTTCAATCCATTCATTATCCAGTTTGAAAAAAAGGAAAATAGAATTTCTTTACTTTCTGATTATTTTGGAGTAAGAACTATATTTCATACTCAAATAGATCGAGAATTCTGCTTCTCCACTGAAAAGAAAAGTATAGTATCCTATTATGGAAAAAGAAGATTCAAGATTGATAGAGAAGGACTCATAGAATTGTTGCTTTTCCAATTTCAATGGGGAAAAAGGACAATTATTGAAGAAATCAGTATCCTAGAACCACGAATAATATTGAATTTTAATTTTACAGAATCAGCACTTAGCTACAACACATATGCACAGTTTCCTAATGAAACTGTAAAAGAACTTAATCTAGAGTTACTTAAATCTATAGACAGTTATTTTGGTTCATATTTTTCTAAATTAAACTCAAATGGATATAATCTTGTTTTGTTAAGTGGTGGATTAGATTCAAGATACATTCTCGAATGGCTTGCAAAATCTTCAATAAAGGTAAATAAAATCATCAATTTTGGTCCAGATTATATTCCAGATGTCACTTTTGCTAAAAATATAGTTTCTCATTTTGGATTAAATCCAGTTTATGAAAATTACGTTATTAATGCAGATATTATTGTTAAATATTCAAAAAAGCACATCTACATAAATGAAGGTTATAGTGGTCATATTAACAGCCATTTGCTTTATAGTCTAGAAAAGTTAGATGAGAATTCAAACTACATATTTTTCGATGGATATTTGGGTGATATCATTTTAGGCGGTTCATATTCGACAAGAGTACTAGGTGACCTTTACTCTTCGCTGAAATTCGATGTTAAATATCTGTTAAGAGCTTTATCAGAGCCTTTCAAAAATGAAATACAGGATTATATAAGCGCAGATTTTGAAGAACTTGTTTCCTCTAGGTATAACAAAGATGATAGAAAAGCTAGAAAATTGGAGCACATGATTTACGATAACTATGGTAGAAGACACGCTATGATGGGTGGTCCAAAGATTTCAGAAGATTTTGGTTTAGTTCATAAACCTTTTTTCAATAGAACTTTTTTTGATAAGACCTATCTGATTCCAATAGAATTGAGAGCAAAACACCAGGTCTATAAAAGGATCATTGATGAGTTTCATGAAGAAATTAAAGATTATCCCTCAACAAGTTTACTAGTGAAAAGTAAAAAAGAATCACAGCTGAAGAAGCATTATAAGCGATTTCGATTACTCTTTTTCAGAGCTTTAGAAAGGATTATCAAAATATCAATAATAAAACCTGATAATTACGTTGATCCTAATACTTGGTTAAGAAAGAACAATAATTATAGAGATTTTGTGATGAATAATATAACAAGTAAAGAAATAGAACAAAAAGATCTTTTTAATGTTTCAGAAATTCACAAAATGCTCAAAGAACATTTAAATTACAAACACAATTTTGGATTCCTTTTCGCAAGAATTCTTGATATAGTTTTGACATTACAGCTTTTTACTGATTATGAGAAATGAGCATTCTATGTTTAATTCCCTTCTAGATATTTTTGTTATTCTAGATACTATTTTCAAACAATCACAATTTCCATTTATATTACTTAGATTAATTCTGTCTTATTCATTGATTCATACCAGACTATTTTGCGAGCCTAGATTTCCAAATCTGCAGAAATGTTTGTCCTAGGTTCTTAACAAAATCAAAATCAGCCCGTTTTATGAGTCTAAAAGATACAAGAAAGAAAGCATATAAAACACCACTGATTGAGAAAGATGCTAGAAGATTCAAACCATAATCTGGATTAAATACGTAATAGTAGAAGATAATACCTATTCCAACAGCTAAAATTGTAGCGAGAAACAATCTTAGATACATGAAGAGATCATAGTTGATTTTATAATAGTGCTGCGAAACAATAAATAGAGTTACAAAAAACAACACTCTAAACACTAGATAAGCTATTCCTATTCCGAGTAAACCATTTAGGGGTATAATAAAGAAACCAGCTATAGTAGCCAATGGTATACTTATTAATGCTGCTACAATTTGCCAATATGTTTTCATGTAAAATGCGTATCCAAATGTCATTATTGGGTGCATTAGTTCTAATGCTGAAGCTATCAATAGAAGTGGTATTAAAGGAATGCTCGGAAGATAGATATTTTGCGTTAAAAGATTGATTAGAATTGGTGAGAAAGCAAAAAGAAAAATTGATGCTCCAATAACGATTATTGTAAATAACTTTGAAACATTCGTTGTAATATAGTTAATTTCTTCAAAGTTCTTCTTTTCAAAGTTTTTATAGAGTATAGGAGGGTAGACGACTTTAAAAGCAGTTCCTATTATCAGTAAGAAATTAACAATATTTAATGCCCCATTTTGATAAAGAGAAATGATCCCTTTTCCTTCTGCGTTTTCAATGAATATATAATCTACATAAGCAACAATGAAGAGATTAAAAGAAGTTAGCAATATTCCTGCGATATATCCTGGGAAAGAGTACTTGAAGATTGCTTTGATTTCCTCCAATGAGAACTTTCCTATACCAAGATCTTTCATTATAATGAACAAACTATACAGAGCGACAATCAACTCAGAAAGGAACAACCCAATTACTAATCCTTTTACTCCAAGTTTAAAATAGACGACAAATAAAATACTCAAGGGTATCTGTAATAGTGCTCTCATAATAATAGGAATTGCATAATGTCGGCCATTTTGCAATGCACTAGCTAAAGTATAACAGATAGTACTTATTACTTGTGCAAAAACTATACCTATTACCATTAACAAGATGAATATATATTGGTCTTGGATGTTTAGAAACCATGGATGGTAATCAATGGTATAATAAAGTGTAAGTAAAATTCCCACAATAATAATCTCAAATACTAAAAAGAGTACAAAACCCGAAAAAACCATATTTTTTAACTTTTCTTTGTTACTATTATTTACATAAGTAACAGCAAATCGACTTAAAGCTGTAGGAAGCCCTAAAGTAGCATAAGTGATAATCGTGATAGAAGCAGTTAAGAAGATACCATATTGACCCATTTCTTCAAGAGTAAGAACGTTAGTGAAAATCTTCTTGAAAGCTAGATTCAATAGTTTAGATATAACATAGGTGATAAAGAAGACAAACACAAAGTATGTTCCTGAACCTTGAGAGATTAAAGCATTACTATCTGTTTCTACTTCTATATCAACCAAGAATATCGAAAAAAAATGGACATATTATTTATTTAAAACTATCTAAAGAACTCCTATAATTTCCTTGTTTTGTTTTTCTGAAATGCTCAAGTTTCATTCCATGTGCTGTTTTTTCAAGCATTCTTCTTTCTCAAGATTATTAGTACTGATAAAAACAAACCAAAGGTTAAACGTACTAGCGTTAAGAAATATGGAAAATATGGTGATGTTTATCCTTTGAATCTTAAGCATTAGTAAAATACACTGATATTTCTGAAAGATCTCAAATCTAGATTTTCTGAAACCGAGTAACTATCCAATAATCATCATAGAAATTTATCTAACCATGAAATGAGTTGGAACAACTAATTTTCCTTCTTTAAATCTCTTTAAAACTTCCTTAACTATTCTTTTACTGCTGTTTCCATCACCATAAGGGTTAGTCCAATTTATCTGATCTAATTTCTGTTTATCTGTAAAAACTGACACTGCATCTTGTATTTTCTCTTTCTTAGCTCCAACAAGGATATTGGTACCTTGTTCCAAAGTTTCTATCCATTCAGTATTAT
>JAGXNV010000011.1 GCA_019894795.1 Candidatus Heimdallarchaeota archaeon
ATCGTAGTTGATCCCAAGTTTAACAGCTAACTGTTCATTACTAGGTTCTACTAGAATTGTATGGCCATCAAAAACAATCGTTGGAACAGGTCTCTTTCCACCATTTAAGCGTCTAACAATATCTGCAGCGTCTTCATTATCGTCGACATCAATCCATTCAAATGGCACATTATTTTCAAGAAGGAATTTCTTTGATCGTTTACAGTCTCCACACCATTCAATTCCATAAATAATTTTGATTTTTGCCATTGAATAAAACTTCAACAAAGATTTATTTAAAATATATTGTATAACAATAAAAGAATGATAAAAGGGAATTACTGCTCGGAAATAACCTCCACACCCACCTCAGAAAGAGTATCTAAGTATTTCTCTAAAAGAAAAAATTCCTTTAATTGTATCCATGAAGTTGAGCAACAAAGGGGGTATTTTTGAAACAGTAGAGGGGGACAAGCATGTTTTGATCCCTTAAAATCTTCGCTATAATCGATTTTACCACAGAGTAGACAGAATTTCCATCTAGCTGATTTTTTGTAAAGCTGATTGTATGTTTTTTGATATATTAAAGAACCATTTTTGAACTGGAGACGAGAAATAATCTTACTATATTTCTCAGCTATAAGCTTAATCAGATATTTTTCTTTGCTAGGTATATCTGGCATTTTCTTAACTCCTCAATCCACTCATAGAGGAAGGGTCATGTATTACATTGGATGACATACATAAAAAGTTTATGAAAATAATTGTGTATATTCTATAAAAAAGGGGTCAATTTGAGCAGATAAGAAGAAAATTCAATTACTTTTTGTTGCAACTTTTTCCTTTTCAGATGATACTTGCTTAATGTCTAGAGGTGGTTTTCTAGTTATAGCGACAGGTGGCTTGATTTTTAGATCATATTTTTCTACTAATTTCACTAAACCACCCTCTAGAAAGTATTCTTTTAATTTGTACCACGAAGTTGCAACTAAAACTGGAAAGTTAGTTGGATTAAAATCGCAAGAATGCTTCCCGTCAATCATTTTTTCTTTTTGGTCAATGGTACCACATTTCAAACATATTCTCCATCTTGCTGATTTCATATACAAAACTTCAGAAATTTCAGAGTAAATCAAAACTCCTTCACTGAAAGGGGACGCCCATATTTTATGAATTAACCTTGTTACAGTTGAACGAATGCGGCTTTTGTCTGTATTAGTTATGTCAGGCATACTCTTCCCCTATCGGTTCAATTTAACTTAATGAAACATATTAATTTATCTGTTGAACGATGAGTCTAGTTAATATGTTCTAAGTAATTTCTCTTTCTAAATTGCTATTTCGTTAATCTTTTATATTGATAACCTTCATCACACAAAATAGAAATTACTATTATTAGAGGAGCATCAAAATGCCCACAAATGTTATTGTTGCAGAGAAAATAGAAATTGCTCCATTTGATGAGATTAAATCAGTTAAGGGTGAGATGATTATTTCCGAGTCTTATCCTAGTTATTTAGTTGATGAATCTAAAATCAGTGGAGGTAACGCTGAATGGTTGTTTTTCCCAACGACAGAAAGTGAGATTGTTTCCATTATAACTAAGATTAAAGAAGAAAACCTCATGCTCACAATTTCAGCAGCCCGAACAGGAATTGTAGGTTCAGCTGTCCCCTTCGGTGGAGCCGTGCTGTCCTTAGAAAAGATGAATGAAGTTATTGGTATTGGCTTTGATGAATATGCACAACGCTGGTTCTTCCGCAGCCAACCAAGTATTTCGCTTAATGAGATAAATGGATATGTGAAACTCAAAAAATTTAGCCAGAATCAGAGTATCCCACCCGAAAGTGAATGGGTTGAAAAATTCATGGAAGAATGTACAATGTATTATCCAATGGATCCTACAGAAATGACAGCTTCATTAGGTGGAACAATATGTGCTAATGCATCTGGTGCTAGATCGTTCAAATATGGTGCAACTAGAGTGTGGGTTCGTCGTATTCGAGTTGTTCTTGGAACTTGTGAAGTTTTAGACATTACTCGAGGTGAGTATATGGCTGAAGATGGTATTTTTGTCGTGAAAACAGCTGGAAAGGAACTCATCATAAAAGCGCCCTATTATCATATGCCAAAAGCAAAGAACGCAGCAGGTTTATTTACTGAGCCAAACATGGATTTGATTGACTTGTTCATTGGATCTGAAGGTATTTTTGGTATAATAACTGAAGCAGATATCTGGATTAAGGAATACAATGCTCAGATGTCATGTGTAGGTTTCTTCAAAGATGAAGAAGATGCTATCGATTTTGTAAATCTTCTTCGAGATGATGAGAATCTTTCCCCTGAATTTATAGAGTATTTTGACAACCATGCATTGAATTTGGTGAGAGATAAACAGAAAACGGATCCAAAATTTGTGAATATACCAGACATTGCAGAAGATATCAAAACAGCTATATCTTTTGATTTGGCTTACTCTGAAGCAGATATGGAGAAGGAATTTACTCAAATAAGTGAAATTCTCCAGAAGTGTAATTCTTCGCTTGAAAATACTTGGTGTGTATACGAAGACAGGGAGTTACAACGTATAAAGCATTTCAGACACACTGTTCCTGAAATGGTCAATAACATTATAGCTGAAAGAAAGAAACAATATTCCTCAATTCACAAACTCGGCACTGACATGTCCGTAGATGGTCAATATCTAAAAGAGATGATGAAGTTTTATCATAATTCTCTAAACGAGGAAAAGCTGGAGTACGTTATCTGGGGTCACATAGGTGACAACCATGTTCATGTCAATATTCTTCCAAGGAATTTAGAAGAGCTGAAGAAAGGCAAAGATCTTTACATGAAGTTTGCCAAGAAAGCTGTCTCTTTTGGCGGTTCTGTCTCCGCTGAACACGGAATAGGAAAAATAAAACATGATTACCTAGAGATAATGTTTGGTGAAGAAGGTATAGCTCAGATGAAAGTGATAAAGTGTAAATTTGATCCAGATTGTTTAATCAATTGTGGTAATATATTTCCAAGGAGTAGATGTATATGAAAATCGTAATTCTTGTTAAACAAGTTCCAGAAGCGGATAAAGTAGCAGTTGATCTTGAAACTGGAACATTAATCCGAGAAGGTATAGCTTCTATTCTTAATCCCTACTGCGAATATGCTTTAGATCAAGCTGCTAAATTAAAACTAGAGTACCCCGAATTGAACATTGAAATTACAGCAATTACAATGGGTCCTCCTCAGGCTAAAGCTGTCTTATACAGATGTCTAGAACTAGGAGCAGATAAAGGATATTTGTTATCTGATCGAAAATTTGCTGGTTCTGATGTATGGGCAACATCTACTGCTCTAAAGGAAGGTGTCATACATATTGAACCTGATTTTGATTTAATTCTAGCAGGAAAACAGGCTATTGACGGAGATACAGCTCAAGTTCCAGCAGAAACAGCTGAACAACTAGGAATACCTCAAATCACCTATGGTATTGATGTGAAGATAAATGGAAAACGAATAGAGGTCAAGCGTGAGACTGAGACAGGATACCAGGTTCTTTCTGTCAGGATGCCTGCATTAGTAACAATGAGTAAAGGGTCTAATATTCGAAGAATACCATCCATGAAACAGGTATTAGATTCGAGAAACAAAACCATAGGGACTGTTACAGCAGATGATATGAACATTGATGAAAATAGAATAGGACTAAAAGCTTCCCCCACTCAAGTAGCTAAAATATTTGCTCCACCAGCCAAGACTGGAGGAGAAATAGCTGATGGGAGCGAGCCTAAAGTTGCTGCTCAGAAACTTCTAGACTATTTAATAGAAAATAAATTTATTAAAGGGTGATAAATATGTTGGAAGTAAATATAGAAGCATGTACAGGTTGTAAAGTGTGTGAAAGGGTTTGTCCTTTTGGAGCAATCGTAGTTGTTCCTGAAACTAAGAAAGCTAAAGTTCTTGATAATTGTACTCTTTGTGGATCTTGTGTAAATGCGTGTAATTTCGATGCATTGAGTATTGAAAGAAAAGCAGTTTCTGAAGAAGAATTAGCTAAATTCAACAAAGTTTTTGTCTGGGGAGAATGGGAGAAAAAAGATGGATTGATTGTAATCAAAAATGTTGCTTTAGAATTACTCGGTAAGGGGAGAGAATTAGCTGATAAATTAGGTGAATCACTTGCAGTTCTTTTACTCGGTAAAGAGGTTGAACATTTAACTCCAATTCTTTTTCACCATGGAGCAGATATTGTTTATCTATGTGAACATGAACTTTTGGAAGAGTATTCTACTGATGGGTATGCAACAGTTATATCAACCGTCATAGCAGCAGAGAAACCTTCTGTGGTCTTATATGGCGCAACACCTAATGGTCGTGATTTAGCTCCAAGGATTGCAGGAAGACTGGCATTAGGTTTAACAGCTGATTGCACAGGTTTGGACATCAATGAAAGTAGACAATTACTTCAAACTCGTCCAGCTTTTGGAGGAAATATCATGGCATCCATCCTATCACCGTATACTAGACCACAAATGTCAACAGTAAGACCTAATGTTTTTTCAAAACCTGATCCAGATGAGAGTAAGACTGGAGAAATAGAAAGAGTTGATGTAAATCTCAAACCGCTTAGTATAAGGACAAAAATCATTGAAGAAATCGTTTCCCACGATGTAGGCGTCAACATCGAAGAAGCTCAAATTCTTGTTTCAGTAGGGCGTGGAATTGGAACCAAAGAGAATCTTAAGAACATTGAAAATCTTGCCAAGGAATTAGATGGGACTGTTTCTGGCTCAAGAGCTCTTGTAGATCTAGGTTGGTTGCCACATCCACAACAAGTTGGTCAATCAGGGAAAACTGTTGCCCCAACATTATACATTGCATTTGGTATTTCAGGGGCGATTCAACATCTTGTTGGAATGTCTTCCGCTGATACTATCATAGCAATAAATAGTGATGCTGAAGCACCAATTTTCAAAGTTGCAGATTTTGGAATAGTTGGGAATATGCATGAGATAATTCCTGAATTTATTAAACTCTTAAAAGATCATAAACAACAGAACTAAGGATAAATATCCTTAATTCCTATTTTTTTCTACCTCTAGTATTCTCCAAAGGTTTATATTATTTAAACGGCGATTATATAATTAAAAGCATTCTTTAATCAAGAATAAGCTTTGGTGAGAAAAGATGAGAAATTCTAGAAAAATGATTCTACTTGGAGTATTTTTCTCCTTAATTATTATTAGTTCTTTGAACTCAAACAACATAGTAAGAGGTCAAGAATATAGTTATTCATTGCTTCTAGTCCCTGATGTAACTTATGAATGGGATGTAACCACACTAACTGTGGTTGGAGCAGCAAGTACCTCATTCTTGGATTATGGAGTTGAAACGATTAGTCAAGGAGACACATTATCAGCAGAGATACTCTTAGATGTAAATGAAACAGCAATAGGAGATCCTCTTCAACTGTTAAATATTTCAAATGTATGGGTTGAATTTTATCTTAATAGTGAAAATGTATCTACAAATATATATGACATAGGTATATTTGATTTATCTTGGACGGGATTAGGGAATTATTATTTCCTAGAACCTACATTATATACAAATTCAACAGGCGCTTATGACAATTTTCTGATTTACCACAATAGTTATTCTGAAGTAAATTATGAAGAAAGAACAGAGATTAATGAATATGCATACTATGAACTCGAAATTGAAAATGCAGTTACTTCCACTAAACTAAGTAGAGATACTTGGTCAATAAATATTGATTATTCTAATGTCGAGACTATAGATAACTTCAGGAACCCGGAAAGTTGGTTCAAAGATCATACTACTGAAACTTTGGTTGCAGAACTACGATTTAACAGAGAAACAGGGCTATTAACATATTTGCAATACACATTCAACTGGCATAGAATTCATGAGATTGAGGGTTCGTTAGATGATGATGTCGAAGGAGTTGACTTGTTAATAGAGAGTACTCTGTTACCGACCAGTTCATCTTATGATTGGTCCTTTGCTGTAGCAGGATTAGTAGTTTTTAGTATAGTAGTAGTTGTAAGAAGAAAACGAAAATAACTTTTTTATCTTTTTTTTATTTTGTATCACTAGATTGAAATTCTTTCTCAATTAAAGCAATTTCTTCGGTTTTTTTGAATGGGAAGAGTTGAGATTCATCACGTTTTGGTTTGAAAATCTGGAGCAGCAGAGCTGATACAGCAACAATAGATACACCTATCCATTCTTGAATGGATGGTCTTTCATTAAGAAAGATTAAAGCAAGAATAGCTATTTGTACTAACATCGTATTATTGATTATCGAAATCTCAACAGCTTGCAGTTTCTGCATAACATTATTCCATAGAGTAAAAGCAAAAGCTGTATTTACAAAACTCAACCAAAGAATGTACCCTATCGATGTTAAAGAGAGTACTGGTATCTCTTCAAAAATTATTCCTGATACAAGTAAAACAACTGAACCTATCAACATGCTAATGGTTGTTACAACTAATGGATTGTATTCTTGAACTTTATTAATAGCCCGTCCCATAATTGTTGATAGTGCATTTGCAACAAGTCCAACAATTGCAGCGATTAATCCAATGAGACCTGTTAATGAAGTTTGAATTTCTACAAATGGATGAAAGTACAGTAAAGCACCTACAAGAGCAGTAAGAACAAACAGAATCTGGGCAAGATTAGGCTTTTCCTTAATAAAGAAAATAGCAAGAATCAAAACTAATATGGGAGTAAAGCTGAGAAGTAGGCTTACAGTAATTGTATCTTCAAGATAAAGTATAGCAACAAACTGGGCACCTTGTGTGAAAGAATAAAAGATTAGACCATAAATAACAAACCTTAACCACCATTTTCGTGGAATTGTTGCGATAACTTTCCGATTTTTTGGTGTAACTAAAACGATAGTAACCAGAATTAAGGAAGCTATGAAGTAGCGTAAACCAGCAAAGAAAAGAGGTGGAATCTCCTCCAGACCGAGTTTCATGATGGGCCATGATGAAGACCACAAAATCGTGACAAACAAGGCTTGAAAAATAGAGAATGGGCGTGTTTTGATGATTTCTGATAACGGTTTCATCCATTGATTCACATCTTATGTTCTAACGTATGGAAAGAGTATTCGTTACTTAAGATAAATAACAAACAGAAGTGAATTATATAAAAATAACGTGTTGGTGTTCTTCTATGAACTTGGTTTTAATCTTCTTTTTCTTTTTCTTTTCTATTTTGTAATCAGTTGTTTATCAACTTTAGAGATATTTTGCAAAAACCCTATACTTCGAAGATTCCCAAAGACAAGTCTTTTATTTAAGTAACTATATCAAATATTCAATAATGCAAGAAGATATAGAGGTGGTTCTGGAGAGGCAGACAGTTCTAGGAAAATTTCTAGATAGATTAAACTATCGTACACTTCGCCAGATATATACAATAATGAGCAATTTACTCAGTTCTATTGACCGCTTTCTAAGTTCAAATGAAGATAGTCTTTACAATATGAGAACATCTTTACTATCTTCAATGTCCCTTCTTGCAAGAACCTTCTATCAGACTTCAATAGTTGATTATTTGCGTACAGGAGGAAAAACGGAGAGGGAATTCAAAGAAGAAATAGAGAGAGCATATCTTAAGGGAATGAATGAGAGAGAGCTCATAGTTCAAAAAACTATAAGCATAATGACACGTGCTAATGAATTGTTTAAAATTAAAGAAGAAGTAAACAATAGTTGGCAAAATCTTTACTATCGCACATCACCTGAATTAGAAACAGAACAAAATATAAGACAGAACCTATCCCTCGTTTTATCTAAACAAGATGAATACAATGAACTCTACAAACCCAATATCTCAGAATTAGAGGAATATCAAAGTCAAAAAGACTTCATCAGTCAGGTTACTGATTTATCCTATGAAGCTATAGATCTTGCTGATAAAGCTCAGATGACATTACATGAATTACTGGATATCTGTATCAATCCTCTTGTTATGATTTTTGAAGATGAAATCAGCAGTGCTGAGAAAATAATTGCTCAAATACAAATAGAAGACAATAAGTCTAGAGACAAATTAAGTGAAGATGAGATTGGTAAACTCTGCGACGTTTTATCTTGGGGTTTAGATGACATCAACAATTACGATGAGTTAACAAGATTAGGGAAAGAGTTAAGGAACGAATTTGCTTCTTTGCTTTCTGATTTTCTAGTTTATTTAGTAGATATAGACCTAGGCATTCAAGAACTTGAATCTTTCCACTTAGAACGTGCAGAGTAGAGTTTCTGCTTGAAAGAAGGGTTTTTATTTCTAGTTCGTAAAAGGGAAACAATGAGTTATGACCTGTTCCTTAGTAGAGATTACATGATTTTCTCCAGTGCTCATTTCGTAGTAGGAGAAAGGTTTATTGAGCCTTTACATGGACACAATTATAAGATTCTTATCAATGTTTATGGTAATCAAGATGAGGATAATATGATAATAAATTTCTACGATATTAAGAAGGTCCTCCAACCCATTGTTGATGGTCTCGATCACAAGATACTTGTTCCTGCGGATAATAAACTACTTGAAATCAACGAAACAGAGGAACAAGTTATCATTCGCGTACCTAGATATAATAAGGAATATGAATTTCCCAAAGCAGATGTAACAATACTTCCCATCGAAAATACCACTGTAGAAGAGATCAGTCGTTATTTAGCAGATAAATTGATGTGGAACAAAGAAATCAAAAAAGAAAATATTGATCAAGTTACTGTTACAGTTTTTGAGTATGAAGGACAAGGAGTAACATATGAATTATTCCCTCGATATGATTAGACCCTGAATTGTAGCTAGTATGTTGAAACCTGATTATTCTTATTACAACACCAATTTATGATTGATTTAGCTATTGTAAATTTCTTTATCTTTCTTTCTAATTTTTTTTTGCTCAATTCAGAGGTTTTGGAATATTTACCAATGGTGTGACTAAAATCATACCCAATGAGTTGAATTGATTTTGCTTCAAATAAAGTTGCTAAACAGATAGATCTATCTCCATCAGTAAAACCATAGAAGTTATAGGAACCTTGCAAAGGTGATGTTTGTGTAGTAATTGCATATTTTCCTCCAAGGAATGAGGGTAATTTTTCTTGGACTACTTTGATGTTGTCTCCATGGATATGAATCAATACAATTGCGCCCTTATTCTGAGCATATATTTGATCATCAACATCTCCATCTAAGTCTGTTACAATTATGTCTGGAATTATATTTTGCGATAGAAGGTATGATGTTGCGCCATCTGCACATATTGTCAATTCAATATCTGAATCTTTCAAAGTTAAATGGCGATGTAACTGATCCTCGAGATGAACTCCAGGAGCAATTGCAAGAACATGATTATTTTGTATTTGCTTTTCTAACTCTTCTTTTGAAACATTGCTTGAATAATATCTCAAAATTTCCTCTAAAGCTACAGAGTCTTCATCAGCATTAATTTCCAGGAAATCGCAAATTAGTGGATACCAATAATCCAACCAAGTAGAAAGAGAGAAAGAACTGTATTCTAGTTGGGCAAAAGGCGATTCTTCAGTCTTAAATATCATCTTCAAGTTCCTCAATTGTTAAATCTCGAGTACTATGTAGTTTCGTCAGCGCTTTTTCATAATGATCTTCTATGTCTCGATAAGTTATTAAACCAACTACAGTTCTTGGCTTATCTCGGTTAACAACAGGAATGCACTCGATATTATTACTTGTTAACTTATCGAAAACCGTGCTTAAATTATCATCTTCCGTTACTGTAATAACATTTTTTGTCATCATTTCATATATATATGTTTTATTTTTTGATAAACCATTCTGGAAGTCTTTCATACTTATGATGCCTACTAAATCTTTGTTATCATCCTCAACAATCAATGAACTCAGTTTATATTGATGTAGTAATGGAAATGATTCTTCTAGTAGTGCATTTTGATTTACAGTTGGATAATCTATTTTCTTTGTATCTTTGACTGTAAGAGTTTCTAATAAATCAGTATATTGAATTTTTCTTCTCAAAATAACTTCTTTACTCTCAATTTGGCCACTATACAAACTGAAATCCATTGAAATAATAAAAGCTGCAGCGTTTGATAATATAATTGGGATGACCAAATCTGGGAACCCTACCATCTCTAGTACAATTAACATAGATGCAATAGGTGTTTTTGTAGTTGCTGTATGAAAGGCAGACATTCCTATAATAATTAATGCAATTGGGTTTAGAAATGGAAAAAGTTTGCTATAGAGGGCACCTAGAGCTGCACCTGTTACTAGAGATGGACCCATTACCCCACCTGAAGCACCAAAACCTACACAAGTTGATGTTACAACCATTTTTCCTGCAAAAAGCAAAAAAAGAACACCAATCGTTATATCTTGGTAGTTTTCCAGTAGGAAATTTATTGAATGAAATCCAGTTCCGCCCAAAGTCATGCCTTCAGGTAGAAAATTTTCAAAAATAAGTACTAAAATTGTTGTTAAAACCATTCCAATAAATGGCATTAGAAACGGTTTAATCATTTTTGCTATCCAATTTGAGAAATTCTTGAAAAGTAATGAAAACATAATCCCAGAAAATCCAGCAATAATACCTAGGAGAACATATACCAGAGCATCAACAAATTGAAATGGTGCACTAACGGATTCAACATCTAAGTAAACTGGAAATGAATTTAATAATAATAGAATACCTTCAGAAACAAGCAAAGCCACTGCACTAGCAACTAGAGCAGGTAAGAAAACAGTTTCATCTAAATCATGCTTATAGGGGACTTCTGCGGCAAATACAGTACCTCCCAAAGGAGTACGAAAAACAGCTGAAGTACATGCTGCAGCACCAATTGTGACTGCATGCATTTCATCGTCTTTATTCATCTTGAGTTTGTCTGCTAGTGTAAATGCTACAGCACTACCAATGGTCACTGAAGGGCCTTCTCTCCCCGCAGGGGCAGCAACACCTAGTGTCAAAGCACTAGTAAAGAATTTAGTTAAAATTACTCTAGCTGGGATCGCGGTTGTTGTATTCTTATGCTTCAGCACATAAGATATTCCAGCACCTCTCACTTCTTTAAACCCAAAATAAAGTATTAAAGAAGTAATTCCCCCCACAACTGGATATCGGATATACACCGGAATGATATCTAACCAAATCTGCAAATTCACTATTAAACTTGTGAATAATCCCATCAGAACACCACTTATCATGCCCATCAATAATGAAAACGGAAACCATTTGCGAGTGTACTTCCAGTATTTCCGAAACTGTATTTTAAAACGAGAAATTTTTATTTTTTCCTTCTCATATTCTTTGGAATCATCATTCACAAATAGATAATAGTCAATATGGTTTTTAATTTTTTTATTATTTTTTCCAGATTTCATCTCATTTCTTTCAATAATGAAACCATGGGATTAAAGCAAATTACTAAGTGATTAACTATTGTCTCAATTAATAAACTTTTTTTAATCCATCATAAGGACTATGTTTAAGCATTTAATTTAGCATACTAGATAGACAAAGAAGGTTAGATGGATCTAATGGTAGAAGTTTCAGATGAGATAAACAGTGAACAAACAATTATAAAACCAAAGAAAAAGCAGTTTTATAAAAACAGAACAATCCAAATAAATTTTCTTGCTTTCTTTATCGGTATTGTTGGAGCATTAGCAGCATATTCATTCAGATTAATGATAAATCTTGTACAAGAAGGGAGTTCTTTATTCACTAATTTCATGACACAATACAATATACCTATGTATGTTCCTACAATTATTCTATTGGTTATAGCAGCATCGATTTCTGGTCCCATAATTGCAAAATGGGCTCGTGAAGCCAAAGGTCACGGTGTTCCAGAAGTAATAGAAGCAGTAGAATTAAAACAAGGAAGAATAAGAGCAAGAGTTCCATTTATCAAAGCTGGAGTTTCAAGTTTAGCTATAGGTACCGGAATGAGTTTAGGATCAGAAGGACCTATCGTTCAGATAGCAGGAGGTGTAGCAAGTTATATCGCACAAAAAGCTAAATTTAGACCCTTAGATATTAAACTGTTAGTTGTTTGTGGGATAAGCGCAGGAATAAGTGCAATATTTAACGCACCTCTAGGAGGGGTTCTATTTGGACTTGAAGCAATTTTAATGTCATTAACAATTACAGCAATTTTACCGGTATTGTTATCCTCTTTGGTAGCATCTATCTTATCTCGAATCTTGATGGAATCAAATCCAATTTTTTCTGTTCCAATTTTCAACATAGATTTTGGGATAATAGTTTCAGAAATGTGGATATTCGTTTTAATTGGAATTGTCGCAGGTTTGGCAGGAATAATGTTTCAAGGATCTTTATACCTCTTTGAAAATCTTGTTGACAGATTAAAAAAAATACCCTTAACTGTTAAGCTAATAGTAGGAGCACTCTTGACAGGGTTAATTAGTATTTGGTTTCCAGAAGTATTAGGTGTTGGTTACGATCAAATCAGCATTTTTTTAGCATATACTAACACATCTCAAACAGAAAGTGTCTTTCGAATTATTTTCTTAGGTAGTTTGATATTGTTTGTAATGAAACTACTTACCACATCAATCGCTATAGGATCAGGAGCTTCTGGAGGTATTTTTGCCCCAGGGTTATATCTTGGAGCAGCTATTGGAGCAGCATTAGGAGGCTTATTTCATGCATTTTTACCTTTGCAAACACCGATAGGACTATGGGCACTTCTAGGGATGGCAGCAGTATTTGGAGGAGCAGCTCGTGTTCCATTTACGATGATAATTATGACAGCGGAACTCACAGGAGATTATTACGTTTTTCTCCCGTTGATGATAACGGTGTTTATTTCCTATTGGATGAATGAAAGTGTAAATAAATATTCTATATATACAAAGAAATTAGCGGTGAAAGGAATTGTTCTTAAAAGAGCAATGTTAGAAGAATATCTAGAAAATTTTCCAGTTATTGATATCATGACAAAAGATGTTGTTGCATTTTCAGAGGACATCAGCGTATCTGAAATTATTAATGTAGCTCAGATATATCACTTTCATGCGTATCCACTTATAAACGAAAAAGGTATTTTGAAAGGTTTGATTACCTTAGATGATATATATAATGCACAAATTAAAGGAGATTTACATGAACCTGTGTCAAAGTATGCAATATGCTCTCCTGAAATCTATTGTACTCCATTTGAATCGGTGAAAGTGGTATTGGACCGCATGTACTCCAATAGACTTGGAAGATTAGCTGTTTTAAAGAGTGATAAAGATAAAACTGTTGTAGGTATCATTACAGAAAGTGATGTGATTAATATCATAGAGTCTCAAAGTTTACGAGTGCTCCAAGATAAGAGAAAAGCACTTAATCTTAAGGATTTAGAAAAAATCAAGGAAGAGGGAATTCAATTAGAAAAATCAACATTTCTAAAAAAGAAGGTGAAACATCTCCATTTAACAGTTATAACAGGAAAAAAACAACGTAAGCTTATTGATGAACCTTCAGATGGTAAAAAAACACTTATGAGAACATATGAAAATTGGAAACAAAAAAGAGCTAATTCAAAGGTGGAACATCAAAAAAATGAAAAACAAAAGAAAATAGGGAAAAATGATGCTCGTTAGATACTGTTAAGGTGTGTTCTAAACTATTATGTATTTTCAAAAGAAGAGCAATGTAATTATTCATTTGTTAAGTAAAAACAATAATAAATGTGTGATATGTGGATATATTGAGAATTAATATTCTCTTCTTGGTAGTAAAAGTTGAACATTCAGTAAAATAATCACCTACATATTTAGTAATTATCACTAAGAATCTATAGTAAAAGGATATTCAAGACGTTCTTCAAGGGATTGTAATGGCACGATTAGTATCTATCATTAAAAGAAAAACAACATTCCTCACTGTGTTTATGTTATTTGTTTCTGTTTCTGCTACTCAAATAACAGTAGAGTCATCTTTATCAGAAAAAAATAGCATCGCATCAGATTTAGTAAAGCAGATGTATACAGAAGATCAGAACAGGCAGATTTTCTTGCCTACTGATTATGATTATCCTTATGCACCTTTAGTCTTAGATTTTAATGACGATCAAGTACTTGAAACAGTTATAGTTGGAACAATTACAGACGGTTTAGGAAAGGTAATTTTTCTCATACGAAATGAACAAATAGTCTCAGGATGGTCATTGGAATTATTCTGGGAAATGACCAATCTAGAGATATTAGGGGAAGTTAGTCTTCCAGGTGACCCTAATGAAGGCGTAGCTTTTAGGTACACTAAATTAGTAGGATTAGATCCTCAAGAAACTTTTTTCATCGTAACTGAAAATAGTGATATCTACACACCCTTTGGTTTCACATTGCCGGGTACTTTTGTGCCTGGAACCATTTTTCATGATTTGAATGACGATGGAGACAATGAATTTATTTTAGTTCGTACAGATGGATATGTTTTCTATCTTACAAGTGATGGAAACAATGTTACCAATTGGCCTATGCAAGTTAATGATTCTGTAGTTTACAATCAACCAGTAGTTGAGGATATCAATTATGATAATGAGCTTGATATCATTGTCTGTACAGATAATGGGATGATATATGCTTGGAATCAGAATGGGACATTAATTGATAATTTTCCACGAAATCTCTCTTTAATCCATCCAGAGGATGAAGAGATAAGAACTATGCCGATTGTGGATGATTTTAATAATGATGGGGAAATGGAACTTTTCGCAGCTTCTACTGTTAGCCACATTTACGGCATTTCACTTGACCCATATAATACTAACACAACCTGGGATGCACCAATTCTAACCAATGTTTATTATATTCAAGGAATTGCATATGATTTAGACAATGATGGAAAGAAAGAGGTTATTCAATACACATCATACGGAATAAATGTTTTCTCTGTCGGTTCAGAGTTGAAAACAGTCTTTTCATTTTACAGTGGGGGGAATTTTTATGGAACACCAGCTGTAGCTGATATTGACGGAGATAATTATCCAGAAATTATTATTACAAACAGCATCTATATGTATATTTTGGAACATGATGGACAACTAAAGAAACGCATAGATAACTGGCTTCCCTTTACAGACCAGAATTCTCCTTTAATTTATGATATAGATAATGACAGAGAAGTAGAAATCTTACGTTTAAGTCAGAGTGGACTAATCTTCATCGAAGAAACAAATGATTATGGGTTAGCTCCATGGATAGATATATTATGTTCTTCAACTCATACAACGAATTTTGACCTAGACAACGATGGACTCTGGGATCATGAGGAAGTGATATTGGGAACAGATATGTACAATAATGACTCTGATGGCGACACTATAAGTGATGGTGATGAAATCAATCAGTATCTATTAAATCCTTTAGTTTCAGATTTTGACCATGATACAGATGGAGATGGAATTTCTAATATAGAAGAAATAGATGTTCATCATTCAAATTTAGAGAATCCTGATACTGATTTCGATGGGCTCAGTGATTGGGATGAGGTAAATATTTATGGTACCAATTTACTTTCCTCGGATACAGATGAGGACGGGCTCTCAGACGATTACGAAATTCTCTACTACTTTTTAGACCCAAACAACCCCAATGACGCGCTTCAAGATTATGACGAAGATAATCTGAGCAATCTAGACGAAAGAAGCTGGGGATGTGAGCCCGATAACCCAGACACGGATGGTGATACTCTTTTAGATGGAGATGAAGTAAAGCGTTACTTTACTAATCCATTGATGAGCGACGCTGAAGCTGATTACGACGGAGATGGGTTAACTAATGTTGAAGAAGTAGACATACATGAAAGTGATCCTTCGAACCCAGATTCAGATGGGGACGGGTATGATGATGGAATGGAGGTTGAGAACGGTTCTGATCCTAATGATGAGAATAGTATTCCAACAGATAAGTCATCCTTTTACTTGTTAGGGTTGATTATTGTTGTCCCTCTATTGGGGAGTTTTTATCGAAAGCAAAAAAGATAAAATACTTTACAAGAGTTACAAAATAAGATGAGAGATTAGGATGAAATGTCCCTATTGTGGTATCTTAAACCAAAACGTAAGAAAAATGCTTTCAAGATGCACACATGTCCAAGATGTGATTATCAATTTGAAGTACCTACAGGAGAAGTAATTCTAGACAGAATCCTCTCTGTTCCTTTTTCATCAGTTCTCTTCACACCAATTATCTTATCCATAAACTATTTCATAGCACATTGGACATATGAAGGAGGGATATTAGATTTTGGGATGTTCGTTTCTTTCCACATTTTGATATCTATCTCTACTCTACTCTTTATTCTCTATGTATCTACAAGAGGAAGTAACCAAATCTTCATCCTTAATAAAAGAAGTAGTAATAACATCATCCAAAACATAAAGAACATATCACCGCTCATTAAAATCTCTGCTTTTCTCGGGATAGCTTTGATAGCTATACCATTCATTCTTCATCAAAGACTATTCTGAAACAAGTGTAGCTTCCCATAATAGGTCATATTCATTCAAAGGCATATTTGAATGGTATATTTACAGAAGCTGAAAATAGACAAATAAATTATACTTTTTTGATAAGTTAAAAAGAAAAAGAAAAAGGAAAGAAAAATTATTTCTTCTTTCTGAGTAATGCTACGAATGCTGCTGCACCGATGGCTGCTAAGATACCAAAGATTGGAACTGGAGTTGGATCTGTTGTAACACTGTATCCAGCTGCGGCTAACCATTCAACGGCTGCATCAAGATCGCGGTTGTATTTGACAATATCGTTGTAGTAGTAGTATGCTGTGAATGGATAGATCACACTATGGGAGAGTAAGTACTCACCGTCATGAATGACCTGGTTTATTTCATCACGATCGATAGCATAGTTCATGGCTTTACGAACGGCAGCACCTTTAGTGTAAAGTTCTTTACCAGTAGCGGAAAGATATACAAAATTGCTTTCACCACCAACAAAAGGTCGGCGCAAGTTGTAGAACATGAAAGTCATTGAAGCAGCTAAGAAACTTTGTACTTCAAATCTTGGATCAGCTTGCATTTGCTTTCTTTCAGATGGGAAGGCAGTCATACCAGTCCAGTCTAATTTACCAGCTTTGAATTCTGCTAATTCTGCTGAAATATCTGGAATTACACGAACATTGAATGTTTCAATATCTAGATCTTGTTCAGTTCCGTCAATGATACCAACACCATGCCAGAAAGGACTGGCTTGGAGAACAGTAACTGAATTTCGAATGTAGTAATCTAGCATGTATTTGCCACATCCAAATGCGGAAGTACTGTAAGTTACCCATTGAGGAGTGTCTAAAATTCCGTCGTATATACCAGTGTTTTGTGCATTACCATCTGTGTAGGTAATGGTTGGATCAGAGGAATTCAAGAAGAATTCTGGTATAATTTCCCAAGGTAGTCTTGCCCAAAAGTCGACATATTGTTCAATTGGTACTGTTAATGGGTTTCCATCAATTTCGATGTGGAATGATAGCTCGTCTACTGGGTCAACATAGCAATTTTTAATCCAGTTATGATAAGATGGACTTTCACTGACAATTGCATTTGCCCAAGCCATATAGGTAAAGACTGCGTCTTTGCCTGTAACCTTTTGATTTTCACCATCACTAACTTCACCGTCTTTTAGACCTACCATTAATGGAGTGGTTGCTGGATCAAGTGGGTCAGAGCTAGCAGTTCTTCCGGTTACATTATATGAAGGGTTCCAATAAACTTCATCACGCATAGTGAATTTGAAGTGGAATTCGTCAATTTGTTCCCAATCAGTAACTAAGGAAGTTTTGAGTGGGGCTAAATCGGGACTCCAACCAACAATACTTTCAGCCATTAAACCGAATATGAAAGAGCTGGATGTATCATCTGTTTGTAGTGGGTTCAAATCTCTCCAACCTGCATCAGCTACACTGAATTCAGTTAGTAAATCTTGACCTTCATGATAACCATCGTATTCTATATATGGTAAGGAATCAATAATTCCCCAACGGCCATCATAACCTAGTGTGTTTGCCCATGTGGCTACATATGATCTGGGTGCGAACAATGGAAGCATAGGAACTATCTTATCCATAACTAGTTGTTGCCAATCATAGTAATGTTGTTGTCTTTGATCAAGATCAACTATGGTAACACCTTCGATTTGCATGTTCTCGCTGTCATTTCCGTAGGGCATTATTTTGTCTATACCGAACATGTTAAGTGAACCTGCTTCACCATAGACATCGAACATGTCTGGAGAGGATCCACCTCCGGATAAACCAACAATCCCTAAATCAAAGTCTCTTGTTAAAATCAAAGTTCCAACGAACACTGTCCATTCTTCAACTTTGACTTCTACTTCTATACCAATCTCTCTAAGATACTGAGCTATGTAAAGACCGTAGTCAGGTCGGACTCCACCGCCGTTAGTCTTGAAGACTAAGTTTGCGAGGGGTTCAACAGCTGCCTGCGAATTACTTGCATTAAATACACTCATTGTCAGTAAGCTAGAAAGAATGAGAAGTGTAAAAAACACTGTTTTATTTTTCATTTAATATCACCAATATTTTTATTATTTTCTCTTACGCAAGAATGCGTAACTAACTAGCCCGAGCATTGAGACACTTATAAGTATACCGAAGCCCAGTCCGGTAGAAGCTACTTCACCTACGAATATTCTCAAGACTGCTAAGTCATGACCTATTGATGGTGCTGCTTCTCCATATGCTTGTGCATAATCATCAACCTTTGCTCCGAACAGATTGAAGAATATGAAGTTTTGTCCTTTCTTCAAAGGTGCGGTGGTTGTTGTCATGTTGTTCCAGTCTGCGTCATTCACATACCACATGTATGTGTATTCACCCATTGTATCTAGATCTACATAAACTGATCCATAAACTCCTGAAACACAATCCCATGGGTTGTCTGAAGCGTTAAAGATTAGGTTTACTTCTGTTACTACGGGTGTAGCCTCTATAGCTACCGGTATCGTTTGATAAACGGGTGTCTGTGCTTCTGCTACAGGTCTTGGACTGTCTAACCAGCTATCCCAACTATAATACTGTCCTAAATCTTCAGAATCAACTTCTGTTGCTACTAATTCTACAGTATTGTATAATGCATCCTCAATTAGAGGAGGAACATCTGTTCTGCTTTCTGCTACGTAAAAGACTACTTGATCTTTTGCGTATTCCCAATTGAATTCAGTATGATTCGCATCGGATACTATTTCTGCGGCTACAATTGTTAGATAATGCCAACCAACGTCTAAGTTTAATCTTATTTCTTGATAATTTCCTCCGTCCTCATCAAGATAGAAGTTAGACATACCTAGGTCATAATCATCAAGCATCAAATTGAACATACCAGCGTATCTGGTAACGTTGTATAAATCTGAGCCTGTATAACCTGCGGTTACGTTGTTTTCATCTGCATAAAACCATTCATCGGGTTGCCATCCATTACCAGTGGTATATAGAAAGCTAGCCCATGATACAACTGCTACGTCATAGAAAAATGCAAAGTGAAGGATGTCATCTGTTGTAAATACATCATTATCTCCGATAAATCTTGTATCAAATTCAACATAAACTCCATCGCTTGGAACGTAAGCTGATGGTACATAGTCGATTGTGATTTCGACTTTGTTATCACCTTGTTCAGCATTTGTTAACGCAACAGCACTAACAGTTGAAACTACAAAAAGGAACATAAAAATTAATCCTTTTTTATTCATTTTTTATTCACCTTAACTTACATCAAGTAAGTTAACGTTTTTATCTAATAGATGTATAAAAAGATTATGCCTAAAGCTTTGCATTTTAGTTTTAGAACATACTTTTGTGAAAAATAATCAAGAATAGAATTTTCTTCTTTGCAGATATATTACCCTTAAATTAGGTTTCTCACATGTTATCAAGAGAGTCTTTAACTTCTTTGAGAGCTTTATTCACTTCACTCATTTTTTTCTCCAAATCATCAACCAACGATATGATATGAGTCATTTTCTCTTTAGAACCCATTTCAATTGCTTGTGCTTGTACTTCAACAGTATCTTCTTGGCTTACATAGTCGTTTTTTACTGCAACTTCCTCAGTGTCTTCTCCAATAATCAGACTCTTACTCATATTCTCAAACAATTCATTGATATTTGCTCCAGTAAGAGCTGAAGTTTCATATGTTTTCACGGGAAATTTAATAGTTTCATTAAATTGTCTCACTATCTTGTTAACATCTTCTTGTGTAATTGCCACATCATCTGTTAGATCAATTTTATTTCCTATCAGGTAGATTTTATGTAAAGAGTTTTTAGCAAAACGCACAGCTTCTTCTCCCCACTTCAAACAATTTTCTAGTGAAGAAGGATTTGTGACGTCAAATACAATGAGTGCACATTTACACCCATGATAGAAAGAAGACCGCATTCCTTGAAATATTGACTGTCCTGCTAAATCCCAAATTGTTAGTAGAACCAGCTCTCCTTCCACATTTACTTTTTGCGCAGCAAAATCAGCTCCCAGTGTTTTTAGATAATCTGCTCTGAATGATTTTCCCATGTATTTCCGTCTGATTGAGGTTTTCCCTACCTCGGGATCACCTATTAAAACTATTTTGTAAGCTCGTTTAGGTTCTATCGACATTTTTATCCCTACTCTACCTATTTTTTTCTCTGTTTTATTTCTTTTGCTGACACTTGAAAAGAATCTTTACTTTTTTCCTTCGTCAACTACTTTAGTTAATTCTATGTATAGCTTTTGATAAAATTTACTCACTCTTTCAAGACTCGATATTTCAACATACTCATTCGATCCATGAACGTTGCCACCTAGAGGTCCGAATTCAATTGTTGGAATGCCTAAATAGCTAAACCATCTACTATCTGTTGCACCACCCATCTCTATTGGTTCAGGAGATAAGTTCATTGCCTGAGCAACTTTGATACTTTTCTGAATTAACGGCGATTCTTTTGGTGTCTCTACAGGTCCTATGCTTCCCTTAAGGTCTATTTTAGCTTTAATCTTAGAAGATTCTACAAAATTGTCGAAATATTTTTCTATTTCCACATCATTTTTACTCATAATTCGTAAGTCCAAGTAACATAAGTGTAAGTCGTTTTCATTTCTATAGTAGTTAAAAGTCAAATTGATGCCATAAGCACTAGGTTCCGAAGGAATGTCTACATCCTTGAATTCTGTAACCGAATGGAGGAAGTTTGTTAGGTTTTCATCGTATTCCCACATCTCAGAACCTTCTTCTTCTGGTATAATGTATTTTATAGAGACTTCTGAGGGTAAAACATTATTTTTCACAAAAGCTCCCTTCAATTCCGTAACTAAATATGAGTTCTCTCGAATAAAATCTGAAGCTTCATCCATACAATGAATATCTATTTCTCTCATGAAATATGCTGCATGCATCGTTCTATTTCCTGCAATTTCAGTCTTGAAAATTTTGCTTTCTTTTCTTCCCCTAACTGTTCTTATTACTTCCGGTAATTGTAAAGTTATCGCGTAGGAATTTCGTCGCCTATTAACTATTTGTAAACCAATTGCATCACCATTTATGATATAGTCAGGAACAATGCCTTTCTCTTCAAATATTTTCATTAGTCTTCCCGCACCATTTTTTCCACCTGATTCTTCATCCAGATTAATCGCAAATATCACTGTGCTATCGCTTTCCTCTTTGAAAAATTCTGCCAAACTCAACATCACTGAAACGGCTCCCTTCATATCGGCAGTTCCACGACCATAGGCTTTGTCCTCATCAATAGTCAAGGAAAAAGGATCAGTAGCCCAATTTGGTCCTGGTGGAACAACGTCACAATGGCCAATGAATAATATTGTTGGTGTATTTCGTTTAAGATAAGATACTATACTCCAATAATCATTTTCTTCAAATAGAATGCTCTGATAATCAAGAGGTTGTAAAAGCTCGTCTTTTACATAGTTCAAAATATCTTTTTTCGGTTTGATGTTTTCTTTTGGATTATTTGATGTAGGGTAACTAACTAATCGTTTTAAAATATCTAGAGGTGTTGGCATTTTACTTTAGTCCTCAATACAGTTTCTCAACATAATCCGTATCATTTCTTTAATATTTTGCAATTTGGAGAGAAACTTCGCGTTCAAAACAAAGATTCACACAGACTAATTACTCAACTGTAATAAGCGGACTTTGATAAAATGATGAAATTGTTGTTATTCGAGCGCTCAAATCTGATAAATATGAATAGTTAATTATAATATATATGAAAGAACCAGATTCAAGTTCCCCAGCATTTATACTTAGATCGCTTGCTTGTATGTCAAAAGAAGAGTTTATAGTGCCATATGGAACAGAATATCCATATAACCCATCATTCCAAGTTTGTGAAGTAACAGAAATAATCCATGGATTTATAGCGTCAACGGTCTGTCCTGTTGTTAAAATAAGATCAATATCATTAACGTATATTGTCGGTGAATCAACGTCTAAGGATAGAAATAAGGAAATTTTATCGAATAACGTATCTAGATCTGTATCTTCGTTCCCCATAAGAGTTAGTGTAAGATGAACTTCCTTCGCTGAAATTTCTTCATCCTCCCACGGTAAATCAACAACATCGATGTTCATTATAAGAACACCTACTATTGCACTAGCAGCAACAACTAATGATATAAGCATCACTGCTGCTAAAACAGGAGAAATTCCTCTTCGTGATTTTCTTAGGTTTTGGAACATAGGTATCCCTTTCTAGACACTAAAAATATTATGTTGATTGTACTTTATAAATGATTTTCTGCCGGATTGTGTTTTATACATTTTTGTCAACATGCTTTGACTCGGATTTGTTGAATATATTTTTGAAGAAAACAGAAATGGTTCGAAAAATCCAAACGATATCTTGTTTTATCATTTTATAGCTCTTCCTCTCGAATAAACTCTTAAGAATTGATGGTGGAAAGAGTACGCTGACCAACCCAAACAATATTAGAAGGTATAATGGGTGCAAAAACCGTGATTTTGTGATAATTATAAAGTTGAAGTAGTAAAAGACAGCTACACTGCTAAAGAATAACAGATAATACAATGATTCTTGAAGAATTTTTGCCCAAATAATTTTTGGCTTTAATTGATTTTTCTGTATTTCTTGGATATCAGTTGTATTTGACACTGGCTTCTTTTTCATACGTTCAGAAAGTAGAGTGATAAGTTTATCTAAGTATAGGATTATTATAAGTAGGATAAACGGTGTAATGAAAGCATCGTAATATTTGTAAATTCCCCTAGAAAGAAAAACATGAGATATAAGAATCACCCAAGTAGTATGCAAAGTGAATAATGATTCATCGTTTCCAATTTCATGTCCTTTAAAATATGAAACCATTAGAGAAATAATGTAAAATATCAGAAATGGGATCATATAATTATTAATTACCCGATAGAATTCTGCAAGAGAGGCACTTCCTAAAAATAAGAAACTATGTGCTAATGATACCGTGCTTCCGCGAAAGCTAGATTCTAAACTCAACATAGCCAATGGTTTTCCAGGTCCAAAAAGCTTAGCTAAATAGTCATAAGGTGTAATAAATAACCAAGGGAGAGAGACAATGAAAGAAGTTAGTAAAAAGGTGAAAAGAAAATCGATGATAGCTGTTCTAAGATTCTTCTTTTTCCATAGTATAAAAAACCAAGGAGCTATAAAGAAAAGCGGCATTTGTTTGGATAACCAACCAATCGTTAACATGAAAGCTGAAGTTCTATATTTTTCTTTTATGAACAGAAGAAATGCAATCATTGTGAAGAATGTCATTTGGGGTATGTTCAAGTATATGCTATCTACGTATAGTAGATTTATTGGCATTAGCATAAAGGAAGAAGCGCCCAAAAAGCCAACGATGTGTTTCTTAACTTTCTTATCTTTAAATGCCTTCAGCGAGATTAGGATTAGATATAATATTACTACACAGAATGAATCAAACGCAATATGTGTCCATTTGACTGATTCTGCTACAAGAAGGCTTCTACTTAAATTTGTATTGAATAAACCAACAAATAAAGAAATCAAGTATATACCATAGATAAAGATAGGACCATAGGCGTAACCATCCAAAGGGCCTTCCCCTCCAGCATACGGGTTCCAGTTGAGAAAACGGAAATTATATAGATAAGGTTCATAGTAGTAAGAAGCATCAACATAAGCTTCTATTTCCCAAACTTCTAGAACTTCAGTATGGTTCTCATCATAAAAATACCAGAAAAAGTTAAAATCACGGTTTGAATCATGTTTTTCCCAATACGCATTTGATGCAGTATTTTTTAGTATTAACGAAAGAATGAGAAGAAGAAGGCAGATGATTATTATAACTGAAATGTTTATGATTAACTTCCTTTTCAATTCTTTGTTAAGATTGAGAAGCTTGTTCGAACCTAACTTCTTCTTTAGTTTCATTAATAATCACTATGATTTATTAGTCAGTAAATATGCTTATTATTGAAAACTAATAAGTTTAGTGAATAAACTTCAACGTTTCACAGGATTTATTTTATCTCATCAGAATATTCAGATTTGATTATCTGATACCATTGTCTAATAATTGCAGCAAAATTCTCAAACGCTGTTAAAACATTCTTTCCATCTGTACATGAGATAAATTCAGATATAACAATAGTGCCATGTTCTTGTTCTAGAGATTGCCTTAACGGCTCTACTTTTCTCTTTAGAGAGAACAGCTGATCTTCATCTAGCAAATCAATTTTGTTTCCAAGAATCATGATAGGTGGACATAAATTATATGAGTAAATTGCAAGAAAGTTCTCCAACCACTTCTCTATTTTCTCGTAAGTTGAAAGATTGGTCGCGTCATAAACTAAAATCACTCCAAAACTAGCTTTTGCGTATAGCCAGTGAGGGGATTCAGGAGGGATATCCAAAATAACACTCTCAAAATCAATGTTGAACGCTTCTGAATATCGAATGATTTTCCCAAAATACACCCCTGGTGCAGGTTGATCGGGAATTTCTCCAGAAAGAGCATAAACAAAAGATTGCTTTCCAACCCTTTCTTCTCCTAGTAAAACTATTCTTGCGGAAAAAGTCTGAACAATACCACCTCTTGCTTTTTTTTGAGGAATAACCTTTATGCGTGAAACATCTACAACTCCAGCGCCCTCTTCCCAAGCCAAATCGCTTGAGCTTGGAACAGTTTGGAGATACCAGTTCCAGAAAGAATCATGTATATCTACTAGATTTGACCGTATTAATTCATGAGCAAAAAATACTCGTTTTCCTTCTTTTAGAAAGCCTACTTGTTCCCTTTGCTGGAGAAAATAATCCTTAACTTGGCTAGCTGATAAATATATTTTATTGGCTAGTTTTTCATCGTTGAGATAAGAATTACCAAATAAGTGTTCATCTAGAATCTCAAGAAGTTCTTCTTTCCTCATAAATTACCAACCCTTTAGAAGTATTATCAGCTAGTGCTTTAGTTAAAAGAAGGAAAAGATAATATTAAAATCTGTTTGTATTTCTAATAGTTTAAGGGGAAGGGATTGTTTTGTAAAGTGAGTATGATTCCTCAGCTGTTTTAAATGAACTCTTTAATAAATCAATTTCTTCATTGTTTAATCCTGCTTTTCTTAATTCTTCTATAAAACTAGCTGGAGCGATAACGAAACGTTTCCAGTTATCATCGCCTCGTAACAGCGTTTCCATCTTCCTCCTCACATTATACAAATAAGGTCTATTCTTAAAATGGATAAGTGCTTTTCTAATTTCACCCCTTACAATCTCAGCATCCTCAGAAGGAACTCTTGTTTCACTGTCTTCTAAGAAATTGGTAATTTCCTTTAATATTTGTGGTTCTATCGCTTCTGAAGAAGGGAAAATGATATTTAAAGCTATATCAAGGAATTCGTCAACATCATCACAATCAGTAGCACTCATCAGTTAGAATTTATCTCTTCTAAACATAAGACCATATCAGACAGAGATATGATTGTAGACTTATACTGGGTATTACACTTAGAAAAATCTAACAGATACTTTAATTGAAATCACTAAACATATGCTTGATATTCATTGTAATTTTCAATTAGTTCCAGTTTCATAGTTTTTAGAAGTTTGATTGATTCTATTGCACCCTTTTTGTTTAATGGTTGGTTATTATTTCCACATTGATACGAATAAGTACAACGTGGGCAACCATCAATAGTCTTACAGCTACACCCTTCAAGAATCTTTATAGATCTTTCAAAGCCCTCTTCAAGTCTATCATAGAGCAACTTGGATAATCCGCTTCCGCCTTTAGCTGCATCGTAAACGAATATAGCTCCAGATGTACCCATGGAAATACCACCAATTCCTGTGCTACCTCCTCCAGTTAACATGGAGCTGGATTCTATCAAAACATGCTCAAGAGCATGGAAAGATCCACTTAAGAGAGTTTCCTCTGATAAGTCTGCATACTCTAATAAACTTTTCATGGGATTTGGTGCAGTGAACATGAAACCTTTAGTTTGAAAGGAGTAAACAATTGGTTCCTCAAGTTCTTTAATTTCCTTTACTTCATTAGTATAAATCTCACTAATTTTGTAGCCTATAACATTCTCCGTGATTTTTAAATCGCAATAAGCTACTTCTGAACCTAAAACTTTTTTCTTTTCATTGACTTTCATAATTGTAGGAATTGCATATCGATTTGCTGAAGTTTTAAGATTAAGAGGTTCAATCTTTTCCATAATTATCTCTCCTCCACCAAACCTAGCATCATATTTGAAGGAGAGAGAACGGTAATGTTTCCCACCAAGTAAATAGATTGAACCAGGGAATAACTCCCTAGCAGCCATAGGCATAGACCGTTCACCCATTTTTATTCCTTTTTCGCTCTTAATAAGCACAGTATCTCCAATTCCACGAATGGAATAGGAACGTAGTATACTAAGAACTTCGTTTCTATTTACAGGTCTGTATAGGCCTTCAGTTGTTCTACGAATAAGGTTATTATTTTCTAGTAATTTGAGAACAGAGAGATGTTCTGAAAACTCATTTTCGTTTAAAGGTTTCTCTAGAACAGCTGCTAAGAGCTGATAATATGAAACAATTTCGTTTTTCGGTTCAATGTATCCCTTTCTAACATCATCAAAGTATGTTTCTGGATACAAGCTGTAATAGGTACTAATAGGATCATCATTTCGAAGAATTAAAACACCGACGGATTCTTGCCCTTTCCTTCCAGCCCTTCCTATTCTTTGAATAAAACTTGTGATATCAACAATTGAAGACACAACACCGTCAACATCCCCAATATCAATCCCTAGTTCCAAAGTAGGTGTTGAAACTAAAGCTTGAAGTTCTCCCTCTTTGAATTTGGTCTCTACTTTGTTTCGAAATTCCTTTGTTAAACCTGCCCTATGAACTGAGGATTTAATTCTTGCAGCTTGTAAGAGCAAATTTACAATTTCAGCATTCTTGTGGCTATTCTGACAACACAATGTTTTGTGACCAGAATTTACAAGTTGTCTAGCAATCTCAGAGGTTATAGTATATTGGCTTACACCCCATGGTAGAGTGATTAACAGATGTGTTGGAGCCTTTCTTGCATCTCTCACAGCGATCTCTTTGACATCTGTATCAAATAGACTACAAGCAAAATCTCTTGCATTTCCAATCTTAAAAATGTCCTGGTACAATCTCACAACTAAACTTTTAAGGGTATCGGGGCTGTTATTGTGGTAGGTTATAG
>JAGXNV010000119.1 GCA_019894795.1 Candidatus Heimdallarchaeota archaeon
CCTCTGAAATACTCAAGAGCTTGAATAATTTCTAGTAAGTTTTCTTTGTTTTCAACATTTGAAACCCGATGAATCGTACAAATAGAATAGTCTCCTTTCACCTCTTGCAGTATTTTATCTGCTTGTTTTGTATTCTTGTCTGATAACATCGAAGAATAGATACGGATTGCATCTACGATAGTGTTGCCTGTATTGAATATTCTAGATGGCTCAATACCTTCATTTAATAGGTTTAAAACTGCTTTTCTTGAAGGAGTGAAGTGAAGTGTAGATATACTATCAGCTAGCCTTCTATTTATTTCCTCAGGCATAGTATTGTCGTAAGATCTTAACCCAGCTTCAATGTGACCAAAAGGTATAGCATTTTGAGTACTTGCTAAAGCAGCAGCCAATACGCTTATTGTATCCCCAACTGCAAGAACAATCAAGGGTCTATTTATTTTAAAATAATTTCCAAGTTTCTTTACCATTTCCCCAAGTTGGGTATGAAGCACAGAGGATTTCACTTTTAGATTAACATCAGGTGTAGGAATGTTCATTGATTCTAAAAATTGCTCAGACATTTCCACATCATAATGTTGACCTGTGTGTATTAGATTGAAGGAGGTCTTTCTTCTCTGAGCTTCCAAGATAACTGGAGCTAATTTAATAATCTCGGGTCGTGTTCCAAGAACAAATGAAATGGAAACCATGAATACTAGTTTCTTTTGAAAAATATAAGTGTTAGTGCAGAATCTTAGAATTATGAAATATGAGTAAAGTTCTTCTCTAGTATGTTTAAAACATGTTCAATCTGATTTTCTGATAGCATCTCATTCGCCTTAAAATCCTTAAGATAATCATCTAATATCTTAATAACTTGTTTTGTTGTTTTCTCTAGAATCGTGCTCGATATTTTATTCTGAATGATAATGAATATTCTTTCCCCAGAATGAAAGGACATAGTTGAAGTACTAGTCTTTAATTCTTTAAATTGCTCTTCTGATGAAGTAGCTACATATTCATGAACAAAATGGAAGAGGCCCGCTAGGTATCCTGACGCAGCTATTATTTTTTCTTCAAAGGATATTCTTCTTCCTCTCAATGGTGAATAACCGAGTAATGGATTACCTTCCCGATCAACTACTAATATTGCCTTAATACCATGAGAAACAGATTGACTCTGATAAAAAGATACTACTAATACAACTACAAAAGTATAAGCTAATTCAGTTATATTAAACGCTATAATATCTCTTTCTAACATTTTTCGTCTAATTGTAACTAAACCTGCAAAACCAATTAACATTAGAGTTAGAAGTAAGGTTATGTCTCTCTTCAATCTTAGTCTTTTGCTTTTTGATAATGAAGCTAGTTTGAAATATCTAATATAATCTCCAATTAAAAGGAAAGCGCTCACTAGAACTACAGATCCATAAATGAATCCGTAAATATCTGTAAGAATTACTTCATAAATAGAGATTGTTAAATCCTTGAAACTCTGTATTGAATTATCGAGAGGGATAATTATGAAGTATAAAGCTAGTGTTGATAGACTTATAGCTAATATTCTACTTGCCTTAGCTGTTATAATCATAGATTGTTCCAAACTTGCAGCAAAAAGAATGATCAATGCAACTGCTTGTACGACTTGTAGAATTCGATATAAAATTAATGAAGAAGGGTTCTGATTCTCTAAAACTTCTATAATTTCAAAAACTCCATAAGAGATAAGAAAAGCTACCCATAGTTTATAGAATGGATTTTGTCGCTTTATTCCCCAGTAAGTTGCAATAAGCCCACCTAATATCAGTGCTACTGCTACAGCATATTTGAAGATAATATATGTTTGGTCAAACATTTGAACCCCTAACTGTTTTACCTATTATAGCAAGTGGCATAAGGACTATAAATCATTTGATAATGGTAGAGATACAAAGAAACTAAGGAGATGCAACTTATTTGTTAGTTCTTCTTCTCAATATCTTCTGGTTCCCACATCTTGCTTAATCCTTTAGATTTGCGAATGTAGAAGAAAAGATACACGACTGCTAGTGTTCCAAAAATTCCTGCAAGAATATAAAATGCAAATGGAGAAGGAGGTTTGACATTTCTTATGTTTAACCTAATCTCGCTGACATCTGATACCCAATCCTTTCCATCATATACTGCTACTTTCAGATAATATGAACCAGGAGAAACATCTGTTACATTCCAGAAGAAGGAATTTTGATTTATAAGATTGGTATCAAGGACATCCCAATCCCAACCATTTGGAGATGCTAAAACGGTACAGTTCAATTCTTCATCATTCAAATCGCTCATGGTCCACTTGATAGTATAATTATCAAATACTTGATTAATAGTTGAAGGATTGGTCACTTCGATGTTTGGGAGATTATTTGTGTAAGTCAATCTTGGTTCGGTAGCTAGATATATTAAAGCAGGAAACACATACTCACAGTTCGAAAGAATTTGATCTCCTGAGGGATTAAAATAATCAAAGAAAGAACCCGTCCATATGTCAGTATATGTTTCCAAAGTGAAGCAAATAATATCATGAGCAGCATAACTATAATCTTCCCAGGCACCATTTGCGATATATCCACCTGTTTCATTCCATAAGGGCCAATGAAGAATATCTTGTAGATCGACTAAGAGAGCGTTAAATTCATCTTCATCAGCTGAAGGTAATGATCCATTATGAGCCCAAGGAGAGATGATTGCTCTAATCCCGCTATGGAGACTAATTGCAAAGTTGAAGGAGTGTTCTCTCATGAATTCTCGCATAATCCTTGTTTCATTCTCACTGAATGGATATGCGCCTCTATAAAGTGGGTTATCTTTCTCAGAAGAAGAACCTGAACCCTCCCAATTAACTCCATAGTTACGGTTCAAATCTACCCCACCAGGAAGATCTTCAGCAGTAAAACCATCTCCATCTAAGTCTAATTCCCGAATCTCGGACGTATTTGCAACAGAATCCCAGTAATAAACCCTCTCAAGTTCATCATCTAGAAGACCATCAATGTCAGTGTCATTTATACCATCTTCATCATCATCTATAGGTTGAAGATTTTTACGCTGTTCAGGGAACCAATGTAGTATTGAAAGCCCATCTGGATTTAGCATAGGTATGATATAGAGTTCCTTGCTCGCCAAGAGATCTTCATAAAGACCAAAGATAGAGTCATAAACAATCTTATCAATAAAATAAAGAGAATTTTCCACGGAAATAACTTCTCTAGCATGATGCTCTCCAACTACATAGAATTCTGTTTTAGATGAAGTAATAGTCTCATTAGTAATTTTGACACACCAAATATCTCTATTATGCCAAGTTTTACCAAGAGAGAAAACGTCTACTATTTCAGGAAAAGTCTTGTTTAGTAGAACCAACTTATTTGTAATTTCTGTATAATTATGATACGGTCCTAGACTTTCTCCCCAGTAAACAACATCTTCTCCACTAATTTGTCCAGGTGCCTCTGAAAGTTCTTGCCATATCCAGTAATAGGTTTCTGATTCTTCTTGACTCTGAACATTAAATAGTAAAGAAGAATTTACCATTGTATTCAGTATCTGAAAATTCAAAAAAAGAATTAAGATGAACATACATTGAGCTTTTCTCTTCATTGTTCTTTTTGATATTACAATCATTAATAAATATCACTAGTAATAATTTACTACTTTTTTCTAGATTGTTAGGGGATCAATTTAGCCTTGTCCAACTCTTATCGATACTGTAGTCAAAGAAAAACGCTTAAATATCGAGTGTGCAGAGATAGTCCATAAGCGAACACAATAGTGAAAGTTATGACAGATTACAATATAGCTATAGAGATTGATGCAAGGGGAAGTTTTTGCCCTGGACCAATGATGGAGCTAATTAAAGCAATTCGCCAAGCTGAAGTTGGTGAATTGATGTCTCTTTTGAGCGAAGATGAAGGGACTAGAAATGATGTTCCAGCTTGGATAAACAAGGCCAAACATGAACTTGTTGAGATTATCAATGAGGATGGATACGATCGTTACATAGTTAAAAAACTACACTAGAGGGATATAGATGAAACGAATTGTTATTGTTGGTGGCGGTTTTAGCGGAATTAATGTGGCTAACAAGCTTGCCATGAAATCTAGAAGGAAAAGTATTCAAATTATTCTAGTTGAACCTATGCAAGATAATGTATATGAACCACATTACTTATTCTGGAGTTTCAATAAAGATCCAGTAAAGAAATTCACAATTCCTATACGTAAGATTTTGAAAAAGAAAGTTCTGCATATACCTGCAGCTGTTACAAATATTGATACTAAGAAAAAATCAATCGATATGTCAAATGGTGAAACACTAACTTATGACTATTTAGTTGTTTCAACTGGTGTTCATCTAGATGAAGAGTCAGTTGGAGCTTACGAAAAAGACAATGTACATCATTTTTACTCGAAAGAAGCTACAAAGAGACTTCAAGAGGCTTTAAGAAATTTTGAAGGTGGCACAATAGTAATTTCACCAGCAACAGTCCCCTACAAATGCCCACCCTCACCTATAGAATTCGCATTCTTAGTAGATAGATACTTGAGAAAACGAAAAATTAGAGACAAAGCAAAAATCAAGTTTCTTTATCCTCTTCTAAGACCTTATCCCGTACCAAGCGTTGCTGTAAAGGTACAAGAACTCTTTGATAAAAGAGGAATTGAATTTGTTAAATTCTTTAATTATGATCATGTTGATAAAGAAAACAATAAAGTAATTTCGCTTGAGGGAGATGAGATAGAATATGATTTACTTGTACTAATCCCTCCACATGAAGGACACAAAATAATCAAAGATGCTGGATTAGGTGACAGAGAAGGGTTTGTTCCGACTGACCGTTTCACTCTGAAAGTAAATGATCATGAAAATATTTATGCAATAGGGGATTGTACAAATTTACCAGTCTCAAAATCTGGTGCAGTATCACATTTTGCAGCACCTGTTCTTGCAAAGAATATCCTTTTGGAAATTGATGGTAAGGAACCTACTACGAAATACAATGGATTTACTGTGTGTTTTGTTGTTACATCACCATATCGTTCTATGTTACTATACTTTAGCTACAATTTTCCACCAATGAAATTTGGTTTGCATAATCTCTTTATCTATGGTTTCTTCAAGAAAGCGTTCAAAATTGTATACTTTAAAGCTCTGTTAAGGGGCTATCTATAAGGTGACAAAGATGGTAAATATGAAAATATCAAAAACACTTGATGCAAAAAGACTTAGTTGTCCACTTCCTATTCTCAAAACAAAGAAAGCAATTGGGGGTATAGGAATTGGTGAATACTTGGAAGTCCTAGCTACCGATCCTGGATCAGAAGCTGATTTTCAAGCATGGGCCAGATCTACAGGAAATGAAGTAGTAGAACATACCGTAGATAATGGCACTTATCGCTATGTGATAAAAAGAAACAAATAATGAGGAATAAAAAATGATAGAAAAAAAGAAAAGAATAGCAATCATTGCTTCTAAAGGAGATATACCAGGTGCTTATACACCTTTAATATTAGGGTCTACAGCTGCAGCAATGGATTATGAAGTAGGTATTTTCTTTACATTCTTCGGATTAAATATGCTGAAGAAGAAGAATTTGAAAAAAATAAAAATCACTCCAGCTGGAGAAACTGCAATGCCCATGCCTATTCCACAAATTGTTGGAATGCTACCAGGAATGACAGGGATGGCCACAATGATGATGAAGAGCTGGATGAAGAAAGCAAATGTCGCAACATTACAAGAACTAATGGATCTTTCTATTGAAGCTGGAGTTAATTTAATTGCATGCCAAATGACAATGGATGTTATGGGTTTTAAGAGAGAAGATCTTATTGACGAGTGTACTGTCGGTGGAGCAGCAACATTTTTAGAATTTGCTTCTGAAGCAGATATAACACTCTATATTTAGGTGAAACAATTGGGACAAAAAATTCTTATAATGGTGACTTTCGGTGAAAATTATCCAGATAGACTAGAACCACCTCTTCACCTAGCAAGTTTATCTGCAGCCCTTGATGCTGAGGTTACAATGGTCTATACAATGTCAGGAGGTCTTCTTCTAAAGAAAGGTAATGCAGAAAGAATTGTACCAATGGCAGGAAAGAAAACTTATCTTGAATCAGTTCAAGAAGTAAAAGAGTTTGGTGTTAAGATTTTTGTATGTAGTCCGACACTTGAAAGATATGGTCTTACTAAAGAGGATTTCATCGAGGAAGTTGATGATGTAGTTGGTGGAATGTACTTTATTACAGAAGCATTGGATGCGGATGTGACTCTAACTTTTTAAGGTGATATCATGTCCTTTTCCCTATCTTCTTTCGAGTCTGACGATATTACCTGTTTCGATATAATTAAAGCATTTTACGCTTTAACTGATAATGAACTTGAGGTTCTTTCATGCGTAAATAAGGCGCAACCACTAGATATTAGGAGTATAATAAGTATTATTCCAAAAGATAGAGCTACTATCTCAAGATCAATAAAAAAGCTTATGGCTATTGGTTTTGTAAGAAGTGATAAAATAACTCTAGATCGTGGTGGGTACAAATTCATGTATTCAAGTTTATCCATGAGAGAAATTAGAGAAAAACTTACTCTGAATATAGAATCTATTAGTAAGCGTATGACAGCTGCTATATCAAACCTAACTGAAGAGAAATGTACAGCAATGTATGAGAGCGTACTAGCAAAATACAAAAAATAAGTTCCACCCATGCATTCCTCTGATACTAAGATCTCATAAAACGACAGGTTTTCCAGTATAGAGAATCTCTCCTTTTTCTAAAAATACCAAACATTCATCAATTCTTGGTTTCAATATTATCCTTACAAGAAGGTTTGGATATCAATATGTGAATAAAAATAATTTATTCGTAATGGGATAATGATTTCACTAGACGAGCATGGAATTTGTTTCTTCGCGAAAAAGGCATGTCTAATTGATATCGTTTTGTAAACTCTTTTTGTAGCTCTTTATGGTCGTTATAATACATACCTATCACCCATTTCGCGTGTTCTTCTAGAATTTTCTCGTAGTTTTCGTTAAGAATTAATTCAACATATTCATCTAAGTAATCTTTCTCTTCCCTAGCAATTTTCTCAATTTTTGATTTTTTGTTTTTTATTTTAATTTTATTACTAATTTTATCATTTTTATCGAAGAAGTATAGAACGTTGTGTACTAGATGTTGTCTGCAACTAGAGTCGGAATAAGTGATTAATGAAAAATCGTACGATGCTTCATAGGGAATAGATTTATCAACCAAGCTCGCCAGTTCTATTAAATGCTTTTGTTCAAGATTAGGTTGAAGTGTTACCTTTGGATCTGTCATAGCAGCAACAATTACTTCCCTTATATCATTTAAGTCCAACGATTCAAGAATTTTGTTTGTTGATTTCTGGAAGGAATTAGGATCTAGAAATTGTGGTTCATCGTATTTTTCTTCAAAGAGATTTGTATATAGTAAAGGCGATGTATAATAGAGTAATGTGTTAAGATTGTATTCTTCAGAAGGTATAACCAGACCATGAGAATGAGATTTAGGTCTCCCAAAAGGGTCAAAACCATCACTTCTTACAAGTTTTATTATAATATCCCCTGTCTTATGTGTATATTTTGACACATATTTGATATGAGGTAGATGTTTTGTTGATAACTCAGGCATGAAGACTATAAAATCTTCTGAAAGTTCGCTAGGTATATCAGTCATGTGAATGTGATACCCAATTTTATCATCCCTTTGAGTTATAACTTGAAACATCAGTAATATACTAGGCACTTTTCAAATTTAAAAGTTCTTTCTTAGTCTAAATTTACTTAGGAGAAGACGCAATATTCATAAGTGACATTCTGCGATTTTATATAGATGGCAGACGATATTCATCTTATAGATCTCATTCAAAGAGCTAAAGAATTAGTAAATGACGATAATCTTCATGATGCGATTAGTTTTCTAGAAAGACAACTCCCTGAATATGAAAACACCCCCCGATTTCTTAATTACCTTGGACAACTCTATCTTAAGAAAACTGATCCAAGTTCTGCATTGAATTACTTGAATAGATCCTTAGAAATAGAAGCTGAAAGTGCTCAAACTTTGAAAATAATTGGGGACACTTTTTATTTTTTGAAGAACTGGGAACAAGCTATTATTTCTTGGAAAAAAGCATGTGAACTAGATGAGAAAAATTTCGAAATCTGGGAGAATGTTGGAAATCTATATTATGAAATAGGCGAGTACAGCCAAGCAATTAAAGCATTCCTAAAGTATCTTGAATACGAAGGTAAAACTGAGATTTACAGCCTTGTAGCTACAATTTATGGCAAAATGGGGAATGAGATTGAGAGCTGGAATAATCTGATGAAAGCAGAAAAATTAGAACCAGAAAATGAACGAATTCTCTTACAAATAGGTCAAACCTATCTCGAGTTAGATAACTTTGACAGAGCTATAGATTATTTCTTGAAAGTAACGAAAATTAATGAAGAAAATCTTTCTGGTTGGTTCCAATTGGGAACAGCTTATGAACAGAATCAAGAGCATACTCAAGCGATTGAATCTTTCACAAAGGTTATTGAGATTGATCCAGATAACGTTCTAGGCTACCATCATTTAGCAAATATATATGCGTCAATGGCCAATATCGACCAAGCTATAAAGAACTACGAAGAATGTTTAACAATTGATCCTTCTTTTGTTGAAGCTACTGTTTCTCTTGTATCATTGTATTGGGCATCAAAAGAGTATGATACGGCCCTAACA
>JAGXNV010000120.1 GCA_019894795.1 Candidatus Heimdallarchaeota archaeon
AAATTCCTTATCATAGTTATACAAACAAATATCGGATGAAGTTCCCTTCTTACCAAGTTGGCGAGCAAGTTTCTCCCGTATATCGGGATCACTACCCAACAGATAAGCACACACAGTGTCAGTCATTCTAATTAATTCTGCGCAAGTATGTGCTTAAAAAAATAATTCTTTAAGAGAGAAAAACATGTAAGAATAATTTACTCAGTTTCATATTCTAGTGAGAAAGATTTTCCAATCCAATCTCGTACTTCATCAGGATCACTTGGGTCAGTAGGTTGACCGTTTCTATTAGGATCGGACATTCTTCTTTTCGCCATTTCTTTAGAAAGATCCTTTTCATTCACAAGTTTTCCATTCTTAAACTGTAATTCTAAAACTGTTTCAAAGCAAATAGGTCTTTGAAACCCCATATGTATATACAGCTCTTGAATGAAATCTTGAGCAATTAAAATTGTTCCTGTTAGTTTCATTTTGAGATTAATATCCGGATAACTAAACTTAAAGAAATCAACCCCATCAGAAGGTTCCATCCCATTAATCTTTTTAGACTCTGGTAAATTAATATACAGATGTTGCAGAACGAGCTGACCTTCATGAATCGCATAAAATGCCTGAAATCCTCTCCAGCAAGCTGTTGAAGCTGCACTTGTTTCTAAATTAAAATCTAAGGGGTCAAATAATTTACCATTATTTATGCCTACAATCAGAAATTCTTTACCGTTATGAAGAAATGAATCTGAAATTTGTCCAGTCATCTTTAACAGAGATTATAAAAACTAATAGTTTAAAAATTTTAGGCGAAATACCAAACAATTTACGCATCTTACAGTATGTAATCAGATATACATAGTAGTAAATATGTTTTAATATATACACGTCATATAGGTTGTAATGACAAATAATGAGGTAATTATAAGAGGAGACATAATCAGTTCGAGAAGAATAAAAGATAAAGAAAATTTCTGGGTAAGATTAAATCAAGTTATTTCGGGTATCAATAAAGAATATTCTAACGAATTGAAATTTCAGCTTGAATTATTTAGTGGAGATGCCATAACTGGAATTTGTTCTAATAAAAAAGCTGCATTCACAATCACTTCTAGATTTATTGAATTATTACTTCCGTATAAAATTAGAATGGTAATATCAGAAGGAGAGATAGATTATCAAAGAAAAACTATGAAGCTAAGTGAACTAGATGGTGAAGTATTTTGGAAAGCGTCTATAGAGATTGACAAATTAAAGGAAAAAAAACGATATTTTTCTGTAATTACAGGACAGAGAGAGGATCCAATAATGTCAAGTTTAGCAGATATTATATCTGAACTCAAATATGAATGGACACCAAAAGAAAAGGAGATTAATCATCTATATGATTTAATGAAGAACCAGAATGAAGTTGCTACAAAACTAGGAATATCGCAACAATCGGTCTCAGATGGTTTGAGAAGATCTAAATATAAACAGATAAGAAAAGCTGAACAAACCCTCATAGATTTTATATAATACTTCCAACAACATTTCTTATAGCGCTTTTAGACTATTGGAAGGATGCATTAATAATTATTTTAGGTTATTTCTTAACAATGGTGATAACCAATTATTTAGTTAAAGGAACAATTTAGTATGTAGGTAAAACAAGCCCAGTGAAGGAAAAAAGCTCAGAGAAGGAAACCGAAAGCGAAACTAAGGACGAAGAATTGCCAGAGAAGAAAAAGGAACGAAGTAAAGTTGGTTTCATTGTAGGTAGACGTGAAAATATACTTATTCTAACTTTTATGTTATTAAATCAAGTAACAGCGCTAGTCGTAATTATAGGTATAAAAGGGCTTGTCAGAAGAGAGGATATTGAAAAGAAACCAGGATATTATCTTGTAGTACAATAGTAAATCTCACCTTATCGATACTACTTGGGTTACTACTCAAAGCATTTTTACTTACATATGGAATGATATTAACTTAACTTTCTACTTCTCTTTTTAATCATATAACACATCAGAAATAGAACTACTGAGATCTGGATTAAATTTGGATGTAGAGAACTTGTTGGAACAGGATCTAATGCTGCAGACAACCATTCCTCGGCTAGAGTTAAGTTGTAATTATATTTGATAATATCATCATGATAGTAGTATTTTGTAAAAGGATAGATTGGACAATCAGAAATAAAAAATTCTCCTTCACTAAACTGATTATTCATTTCCACTCGATCAATAGCATAACAAATGGCTTTGCGAATAGCAGCTCCTTTTGTATAATTAGTCTTGCCATCTAAAGTAAGGTATTCATAATTATTTGTTCCACCAATAAAAGGTCTTTGAAGATTAAATGCAAGGAAAGACATACTAGCAGTTAATAAGGATTGTACATCAAACCTAGAATCTTTCTGCATCACCCTTCTATAAGTTGGGAACGCAGTTAAACCAGTCCAGTCTAGAAATCCATCTTTGAATAAAGATAATTCTCGAGAGATATCAGGAAGTATATGGACATTAATTTTATCAAGATCTAAAATTTGAGAGGTACCATCAATAATTCCTTTACCGAACCAATAAGGACTTGCTCGTAAAACAGTTATTGTACCATCAATGTGAAAATCAAGCAAGTATTTGCCACATCCAAAAGGGGAGACGCTATATGATTTCCATTCAGTTGTATTTTGAATCCCCTCATATAACCCAGTACATTCTGCACCACCTGAAGTATAGCTTACAGTTGCATCAGTCGAATTTAAGAAAAACTCTGGTAGAATATCAGCTGATAACTTATCCCAGAAATCAGCATATATCTCTTGTTCAGGAGTGGTTGCATTACCATCTATCTGTATGTGGAAAGAGTATTCATCGAACGGATCAACATAACAATCCTCAATCCAATCATACATTGTTGTGCTTTGGCTAACTATATCATTCCCAAAAGATAAGAGAGTAAAAACTGCATCTTTTGCAGTAACCCTTTGATTTGTTCCTTCACTTACAAAACCATTTTTTAAACCTGAGAGTAAAGGAGTTGTTAGTGGATCTAAAGGAGGGGACGTATCATTTCTAAGAGATATATTATAAGAAGGATTCCAGTATATATCATCTCTCAAGGTAAATTTGTAGTGATATTCATCAATATTAAACCATTCTTTCACTAAAGCATTTTTTACAGGTTTCATCTCCGGTGCCCATCCTAGGATTGGTTCATCCATTAAGCTAAATATGAATGAGCTAGCTGTATCGTCTAAAAGTAATGGGTTCAAATCTCTCCACTCAGCATCTGCAATATTAAATTCTAAAATTGAAGTCTGATTCTCATGGAGAGACTCAAAATGCATATAAGGTAAGCAATCGACTATCCCCCAAGAAGAATTGTAACCCACCAGATTTGACCAGGTAGCTACATAGGATACGGGAGTGTAGTATGGTAACAGTGGAATTATTTTATCCATCATCAATTGTTGCCACTGGTAGTAATGTTGTTGTCTTTGATCAAGATCAACTATAGTAACACCTTCATTTTGCATATCTTCGCTTTCTTGAACGTAGGGAACACTATTGTCTAATCCGAAGATATTTAATCCACCAGATTCAGTGTACAACTCTCTCATATCAGGACTAACCCCACCTCCCGAAATCCCTAAAAATGCCAAGTCATAATCCTTTGTAACAAGTAATCGGGTCATAAATGCATGCCATTCTAAGTTTTCAAGTGTAATATGTAATCCCAAGTCTTCCAAGTAATTTATGGTATCGAGAAGATAGGAAGATGAAACCCCTCCTGAATCCCATATTAGATTGAGATGAATATTGCCTATTTCATAAGAATGGACATTACTATGACTTATGAATGAGGATAAGAATATCGTAAGTATAATTATAAAAACGCGACATTTAGATAATAGCTTGTTTCTGAACATCAAATTGTATTCTAAATCACATTTACACATTTAAACATTGTGCAGAAATTTGATTTTATAGATTTATTGCAGTTAACTAATCTTATCTAGGAACTTCTTTCAAAGATAAAAACATAAAGCTAAGTAAAAATCTTACTCCTGCAACAAAAGCTAGAGCTATAGTTAGAGCTACTGCTTCAGAATACCAGTTCATTAAAATTTCCACTGAGTATCCACCAGCTAAAGTTCCAATGAAATAAAAGATTCCAGTTACCATACTAAGAACACCTATGTAGAAGCCACTTTTCTTTCTTGGTACTAAATCAAGAATATATGCATTAACCCCTGCAAATCCGAAACTGAAGAGACTTGATACAAAGAAATGAACCAAATATAAGTGCCAAATTTTCGTAGCAAAAATATACCCTAGAGGAAAGAGGAATAAACACGCTCTATTAAGAAAAACGAGTTTTGTCCTCCCAACTTTATCTGCAACTTTAGCTCCTAAGAGGATGAAGATTAATGATGTTCCTGCGAAAATAATCTCTAAAATGGAAACTTCTAAAGCTGTAGCACCTAGAATATGCACTTGTTTTATGCTAAATAAGGGCCAAGAAAAAGTCCAGAATATGCCGAAGATAGAATACAATATAGTAAATTTCATAAAAGGTTTATTGTTAAATACCTCTTTGATATTCACTCTTAATGATTGAGTTTCCTTCTCTATTTTTACACCTACTCGCAATAGAGGTTCTTCGATTTTTCGAAAAGGCAGAATTGCAATAACTGAGATTACAAAACCAATTGCTACGGGAATAAGAATAGTTTGTTGATAATCTATTTCCTCAAAAGCAAAGGTCAAAATTATCCCTGTAAAAAATGTTGCAATCATACTACCAAATGATCCAAACCAGGTGACTCTTCCAGTTAATTTTCCTCTTGCTCTAGCAGGGAATAATTCATTTTGTAAAGCCATCCAAGCAGGGTTTCCCAGACTCATTAGAATATTGACTAAAGCTACAATAAGAATAATGTAAATAGGTGACTTGACCCAGAAAAGAAAAGCATAGGGTAAAATCCAAGTAATGGTTGAAACAATTATAAAGGGAATTCTTCGTCTTGATACATCAGAAAGTCTTCCAAATATTGGATCTAGAAATTGACGTAACAGATTTGCTACAGCTTGAATCCATGCTAGAATACCCGCTGTAGCGCCCATGTTTAGTGCAATAAAAGAAACAAAAGGACTCACCAAACCATTTGAAATACTGAAAGCCATAGATCGTGAATAAAGAGCTACAGCTTCCTCTTTCTTTATATCCGGTTCATCCTCTTCACTTATTTCCTCCTTAAGAGTAATGTCCAAAGAAAAATCTTCTAACTTGGCATCTGTCATGGATGATTTTGGTCATAACATTTGCTCTAAAAGTTTGTGTTAGTATTCAAACTAACTCCAAATAGAATTTAGACTGCGGTTTCCTTCTGTTTTGATGGACATTTAGTCTCTGCATAACTGCAAAAAACGCAACAATCCTTATCAGTTGGTTCTAAAAAGGCTTTACAATTTCTACATTCATACCTTCTAATACATCGATCAGTAGGCATCATTACCATCTCTTCTTCTCCGCAGAATGGGCATTTAATTGTAGTTTCTAAAATTACATCCATAAATAGTAGAATATTCAATAGGTTTTATATTTTCCGAATAGACAAATGAAAGTGATTGAAGAACTGAAAGAAAAAATCATATTAGAAATTCGTACGAAATATGTTGATTTCTGGATATTTAAATATCGATAACGCGGAATTAGAGATTTTGAAAATGTACGTAATCGGATGGAACTAAAACAATTTTAATATATTACAATAATTGTTTTTTTATGGTGGAAATAATTGTCCTCAAAGAATTATCTCAGATTTAGTAAAAAAGGTGTGCCTCTAGCTATCTTAGGCCTTCCTAGAGCAGGAAAAACCACATTTACAAATAGAATGATGACTGGTCAATTCACTGAACCAATTCCAACAATGGGTGTGCACTTTGAGCGAACTAAGATTCAAGATGCAAGTTTTGATATCTTCGATCTCGGTGGTCACAAAATTTACAGAGAAACAATATGGGAGAATTATATTCGACTCAGTTATGGGATTATCTTTGTTATAGATTCTGCAAATAGGGAAACTATTGAAGAATCTAAAAAGGAATTTTGGAGATCTGTCAACATAAAAAAAAGTGACGAGGAGTTTCTAATTTTGTTTCTGTGCAACAAATCAGATCTAGAAGAGAGTATGGATCTTGAGACTTTAGTAAAAGAATTGGATTTATACAAATTAGCCGAGATTCCAAATGCTACATATCAATTCTTTAAGGTAAGCATGAAAACAGGAGAAAACTTTGACCATGTAATGTTTTGGCTACAAAATAAAGCAAACAAACTGATACACAAACGAGATATTTCACCACTTATGTTTTTGGTTGGTCAAAGAGATGGATTACCTATATTCAGTATTGATAGGAAAGAAATTAAGAAAGATGCCTATCTCCTCTCTGGGTTCCTATCCGCAGTAAAGAATTTCGCATCAGAAATTTTTGGAGAAGAGGGAACAATGCAATTTATAATGTCTGAAGGACACAAATACATCATTTCAGCAACAGAAAATCACATCTATGCTTTGCTCATTGGTATAAATGATAGTCATGAAGAAGCACGTCGTATTATTGAGATTATTAACGAATTCCATAGAGAAACTGATGATTTTAATGAATTAGAACGATTCATTCTCAAAGCACTCAAATTAGATATGACACAATACGAAATACAAAGAACATATGACCAATAGGTAAAAAGAAGGTTGTCTATAAGATAAGACACCCAGTAGAAAATTTATACAAAAAATGCTATTTTTTTTCTTGTTTTCATGTATTTCACAACTTTTTTTCTATTGTATCGAAGAAAATTACAATAGATGTGATTATTCTTTCAAAATTAGTAACAATTAGCTAGATTTTTTATCGAAACTATTATGAAACTAATTGTAACTCTGATTTATTTTGTAATTTTCTGTTTAGAGGCTCTGATTTTCAAGGATTTTAACCATAAGATGTCTTTTGTTTAATATGTTTTTTGTTTGATTATACTAGAGGCGCAACAATTAGTTTATATTCGGAAACACAAAGACAAAAAGGTATTTAAATAGTCAAACGATTGTAATAATTGTAAATAGTACTGATAAACGGGTTACTATAAAACAGAAATAAGCTTGTTATGAATAAGATCATAACAGTTTTGGGAAGCGATTTAAAGCTTCTATTCAACATGATACTTCGGTATTCATGGAAAAACAGGTGTTTAAACTGAAAAACAACAAATTAAGAAAAATTAGTGAAAATAGTAGACATTCAGATAAACGTAGGAGGTGTATTGAATGTTAAAATGTAAACACAATTGTAAAGAATGCGGAGAGGAGTGGGAATGCAAGTTTCCTTACTATTCAAACTATCAACATTTTGAAGAAGTTGTTGATTATGTGGGTTACTGTAATGCGTATTGTCCCACATGTTTGCCAGTAAAAAGAGAATCTATAGATGAATTATTTGAAGAGGTTTCAGATATAGGACATTACAAATCGACATATAACAAAAGAAGTTCGATTAAATTACGAGATTAGTCTTGTAACTAGAACATAACAAACATGCGAAATGAGTATAAACATGCATTTCGTAAAAATCCCTTTTTTAGGTCATTTTGAAGTAGATGAATGACCAATTTTGGTTACTCTATATGAGCGAGTAACCATGTATTCTTCGATATATTTGGGCCATAGAACTACTAACACTGATATAGATAGATTTGTTTTCACATGTAATTTCACAAAGTTAAAACGTCTTATTGGACACGTTCCACAAGAAATTGAAATTTAGGGTGGCAGATGAAGGTGTAGATAATCTTAATTTACTTCGAGAATGGATTGAGAAAGGAAAGATCAAACCAGTAATTGACACTATATATCCGTTAAGTCAAACTGCAGATGCTCATCAACATTACGAAACAGGTCATTCTAAAGGTCGAGTAGTGATCAGTATTGATTGAATAAGTAAAGAGTACTATCAATTCACTGTATATCTCTTCAGAACTTAATTCGAAGTTTATTAGATATTTTCAATTGTTCCTTTGGTATGAATTGCAGAGATTCATAGCTCTGTTGATAAAGTGTACAAAAAAGGAAAAAAAGTAATAATTTGTTCTATCTCAATTGTTCAATTAGCAAATTAAAGGTTCATTCATTAATTATCTTAAATCTATTAGACATTTCAATTCTCTCAGCTCCTAGTACTACGAGAGAGAGACAAGATAAACAAGTGAATGATATAAAGAAAACGAAAAGATCATTATTCTGTGAGAAGTAACCAATAATAATTAGAGCAACAGAAACTAGTAATAGCGATATTGTGATCAGCATTAAATGTTGAAATCTTTTCTTTTCTTGTTCATAGGTTTCATTTAAGTTAGACATGAATATTCGAAAAAGAACCATGACTAGCTATTTATAATATTATCTACAAATAAATCTAAATAACAAGAAGATAGCAATAGGCATTATAAAATAAGTGTAATAAGTATAAACATTGAATAATAAATATAACTGAAGTTAATTAATTATAGAATTACTTAAGAAGATATAGATTTGAGATTATAAGTATAAAGAAACAAATCAATAAAAAAAATTCAGGTAGTGTAACGAGTTTCTGTTAGTAAATCTGTTGGAAAGGAGATATGTCCTTCAAAAATACGTTTTAAGAAAACACACAAAGAAAACCTAAAACGGAGCGTTTCATTTTCATATCGATAATTTTTAATATGAAACAATAATATCCAAAATATAC
>JAGXNV010000121.1 GCA_019894795.1 Candidatus Heimdallarchaeota archaeon
CCTCACTCATTCCTAATCTTTCTATGTTTTTTTCTTCTGGATCTCCGTACAAACAATATTACAATAATTACTCCTGCTATTAATAAAACTCCTCCTCCTGTACTTCCAAGTACAATCCACCACGAATTATTTGAAGAGGATGATATTAAACTCCAATTCGTATCTGATTCATATATCCAAAAGTCTCCGTATACTTTAGAGTAATCCTCTCCATAACCACCAAATAGTAAGGTTTGATTCAGATAGGAGTCAAAAACCATAGCATGATTATTCCTTGGAGAAGGACTTACACTGGGACTACTTAAGCTCCATTCTGAAATAGAAGAACTGAAAATCCATGTATCTCCCAGAGCTCGAGTAGGACTTTGCTCATTATCCCCACCAAACATTATGAAGTTCTGCTCGTAAGTGTTGTAGACTATATCACTCCAATATCTCTTAATAGGATTAGTAGAGGGAGTTTTTAGTGTCCAAGATGATGATGATGAAAGATTGAAAAACCAAGTATCGGCCATTAAATCGATAACCCTTCCACCAAATAATACTCCAACGCCTAAATTGTTATCATAAGTGAAAGTGTGACCATATCGTTCTGCAGGTTTAATAAGGGGATTTATTTGATACCAATTATTAACAGTGAAATTATAAACCCAGGTTTCACTTGAATGCAAGTCATTTGATAGGTAACCACCAAACAAAACAATAACATTGAAAATTGGATCAAAATACATTCCATAATCACTTCTAGCACTTGGAGATTGTGATGGAGTTAATTCACTCCATTCTGAAGCTTCAGGATTAAATATCCACATATCATTAAGTCTTGTATAATCAGCTGTTTCCATCCCACCAAAAAGGATGATTTTCCCTGAGTTTGAATTATAAACCATTTTGTGCCCAATTCGATTGCTTGGAGATGCTGAGCTCGAAATTGTAGTCCAGGTTTTTAATTGACTAGAATATATCCAAGTTTCTCTAAAATTACTCACTATATTGCTTGGATCTGCACCCCCAAAAAGGATGGTTTGATTATTTTGCTCATCGTATACCATTTCATGCCCATATCTAGGTGGAGGTTGATTGATAGATTGTGCAGTAGTGAATTGTACTTGGATAAAACTAGTAATTACAATTAAAAACAAAATACATATTCTTGAAATAATTTTCTTATTGTTTTTTCTTTTGTTCAAGGTTTTTACTTCCCAACATTTCTAGAAGAGCTATATTTCACTTATTCATAAAATTCCTAGTTTCTTTATTTCCTCTGCTTCTGGTACTCCGAATTCATCCAGCCCTCTTTTTCTATAGAGTAGTTGTAAAGATTTATTATAATCATCTTCACTGATGAATGCTTTACTTCCCTTTGCTCTTCCTGAAGGTAGAGGTTCATTCATAAATCTTTTTGGCAAGACATCATAATCAATTGGTTTTTCATCCTGATATTGACTGATATTGAAAAGTCGTTTAGTTATCCATATTCTTTGAGCTATCTCCATTAGTTCTTCATCTGAAACTTCTCTATCCCAGAGTGCAGACAATATATTTTGTCTATCTGCAAAACTAAATCCTTTGTCTATTGAATACGAGAAGCTACATACTACTAAACAATCTAGAAGCGTTTTGTAATCTTGTTGCTCTTTCAGCGAATCTATTACTTCTACAGCACTTTTATCAGGGATATCTTGTGTTTGCGGCCATCCTCTCAAATGTGATGCTCCTACAGCTGCTGTCGAGTAGCTTAATCCTAATCCTAATCTTCCTCTTGGATCCCAAGCTGCAAATGGTAGACCTTTGACATGTATAGCTAAATGTTCTATTCCCCATTCTTTTGCTGCTTGTGCATTTCCTTTTGCCAAGATCGCACCTATACCTTTTCTGTAAGCTATTTGTTCCAGCATTTCCAGTACTTTCTCATCATTTCCAAATCTTATTCCTTCGAACTCTTCTCCTTTGAGCAGACCTTTTTCTACTGCTTCCATTACCATAGCGATTCCACTCCCTGCACTTATTGTATCTAATCCTAGTTGGTTGCACAAGTAATTAGCGTGAATAATAGTTTCATTATTACTTATTCCTACATTTCCGCCTAGTAAAGCTAAGGTTTCATATTCAGGTCTAGCAATTTCTTTTTTATCTGTCCATTCAAAAACAGAGGCATCAAGTGTATGAGAGCAACCTATGGGGCAACCGTAACATGGTCTTTTAATTGCCTTATATTTCTCTGCCATTTCTACTCCACCTACTTTCTCATGTTCTTCGAACACACCCGATTGCCAATTTCTTGTAGGATACTGACTCATTTCATTCGAGAAGTTTACTGCATCGCTTGTTCCGTAAGTAAACATTCCTGACCCCGCCTCTTTAGCTATTTTAGTTCGGGCTAGAATTTCTTTACGCAACTCATCTATTTTCTCTTGATTACCATTCGTAGGTTTCGAAGATCCTTTTACTGCTACAGCTTTCAAATTTTTGGATCCAAATACTGCACCTAATCCTCCCCTTCCAGGATTTCTATGACTATCAGCTGTAAGACAAGCCATGGTTACAAGATTCTCACCAGCTGGACCTATGCAAATTACTCTCATTTTGGGTTCTTTTTGCTCTTCTCTAATCATATCTTCAGTTTGGTAAGATAGTTTCCCCCAAAGGTTTGCAGCATCTTTGATTTCAACAATATCATCTTTAATTGAGATATAAACTGGCTTATCAGCTTTACCCTCAATGATTATCAAATCATATCCAGCGAATCTAATTTCGGGACCCAAGAAACCACCTACATGACTATCTAGGAAGTGATTTGTTAAGGGACTTTTAGCTCCTACAGCATATCGACCAGTAATAGGAATTCGTGTACCTTGTGCAGGACCAGGAGCAATAATGATTTTGTTTTCTGGTCCTAGAGGATCAATCTTTGCTTTTAGTTCCCTATAAAGGAAGTAGCTCAAATATCCAGTTCCACCAATGTATTGAAAAACGACAGAGTCTGGGATTTTTTCTGTAATTACTGTTCCTTCAGTTAAATTAATCCGTAAAAGATTGTTATTCATGTATCTCCAGAAATTTGAGATTTCTTAAATATTGTTTTCCAACTTAAAAAAAAACTAAATCTAGGCAAATCTAAGAGGAAGAACAAACTATTTTGTTTATGTTGTTTAAGGAATGAATGTTGGCAAGTAAGAATGCGAGCAGTAGAAGATTTAGGAGAGATAGGAGATGAAATAGCTACAAAACCACTCACAGAATTACTAACAGATGAGACGTGGGTGAAAGTAAGAATGAAGTTTAATATTCTGCCCAGTTTGACAACAAGAGGAAAATCTACTTGATTCCACACATTTCCTCTTGGATTTCTTGTTATTCCTTTTTAAGAGCTATTTCCTATTTATCCTTGTTTCACTTCTTATAACCACTAGAGTTTTAAGGAATCATTAAAAAAGCCAAAGAACTCAGTTAACTGATGAGAGTAAAATTAATTACCGATAGCACAGCTTGCTTAAGTAAAGAATTTTATAAACAGGAAGACATTGGAATTGTAGAAAGTTTACTAAGACTTGATGATGAATATAAAAGAGACATATCAGATATAGATAGAAAGGATATTCTTAACAGAATAAATGAAAGAGGTTTTTACACTTTCTCAGTTCAAGCTGATCCTCAAGATATAATTAAAATCATTGAAGATGCGATTTCAGATGGATTTGAGGAGATTTTCTATATAGGTGTTTCAAAAAAAATTACAGATCAGTTTGAAATTGTGAAATTTGTTAGTGATCTTTACAGAGAAAAAATTAAAATAACTCTATTTCAGAGCGGCTATATGGGTTCGAGTCAAGGAGGGATGGTACTCATAGCTAATAAAATGTTGAAGCTTGGTAAAAGTGTGGATGAGATAATTGAAATTTTAGTTACAAACAAAGATAAGATAAAAACAATGATCATTTCTGAATCCTTCAAATCTCTTTTTAAAACAGGAAAAATAAGGAAGGGTATTATTTTCAGTCCTTTTGTAAAATATTTTGGCAAGTATTTAAGGTACAAACTCATTGCTGAAATTAATGAAGATGAAGGTTTAATTAGCATCGAAAAAGCAAGAGGGATACGACTTGCAATAAGCAAAGCTATCAAAATAATTTCAAAAGAACTTTCTCATGATTTTGAATATGATCTCTTGTTTTCACAAGCAGGATGTGATAAATATTACCCAATTATTGAAAAGAAGCTGAAGAAGCAATTCAATATTAAAGAAGTTCAATTCTGGGAAGCTTCACCTATAGTAATTTGGGCGATTGGAGCAAAAAGTATTAAATTTGCATTGATTCCACATTTTTAAATTCAAGAAGATTAGTTATATAGTGTATAAGATTAAGGTCATTATTAAAGGAATTTAATCATGAACCTTTGAAAAAGTATTTTGCTCTAAAATGTACAAGGAGCAACACTAAAAAACACTTCTTCAATTTTGGAACACAGATGATCTATAGCACTGTAGCTCCATGCAAGAAAAAGAAAGGTTTTGAAGGACATCCAGATGAGTTTTTCAACATCTCCCTTCCCCAATTGAACGAAGTGTTGTCAAAGAGTCTACCTAACTATGAGATTCTGCGGAAAACATCAATAATGATGATGTTAGTGGATAAGATCTCAGGACATAAAATTTCTATTTTTCCTTCAGCTAGAGTTTTTATTCATGGCTCTTTGGATGAAGAGGAAGCTAAAAAAATTTTACTGATTATTAGTCGAGCAGTTATAGAAATTTCTGAAAAGAATAGCTGTTAATCCAGAAAAATATATATGTGGTGCGCTCCATTTCTTTTCGTGCAAGGTGGAGTTCATTTATTATCGGGATTGGTTATCGCTAGTTTCAGTAAACGAAAGATGTTCAAATTAGGAGCTGTTCTAGGAGCAATCTTACCCGACATAGATATTATTCTTATCGGGCCCTTCTATTTTATTTATGGTGCTACAGTAGCTGAGCTTCATCGAACATTTACACACAGTTTATTCATGGTTATTTTATTAAGTGGTTTAATAGCTAGTTTAGGATATGTCCCCTTCGTTAAGAAACGATTTCCAGATTTTGACTTTGTAGGTTTAGCACTTGGAATAGGCGTAGGGATGTTTCTTCATATCTTTCTAGATATGTTCTATTTCTATGGAATACAATTTCTTTGGCCTTTTTCTGATATTGCTTTAGGTTGTCCTCTCATTTCAGAGGCTAACCACTTAGATTGGGTAGGCTGCCCTTTGATCACTCAGAATAACCTTGATCCAGCAATTCCGAGCGAATTATTAAAACTCAAACTTATTCAGACAACAGATTTCTATACAGATATTTTCTTTTTCTATATTCCTATGATTATCCTTGCTTACAAAAAAGGTCTACATAAAAAAGCCCGTTTAGCATATCTAATCTATGCTATAATAGATTTCTTAGTTATAACTTTCTTTGTAGTCCTAGCTTTTAATCCTACTATTGGTTATGAAAAATTCATAGTCTATCTCTACATCCCAGGAATATCTTTCCTTCTCTTGTCAATACTCGCGCCTTTATTCTTTAAAGATGTTATAAGAGAATTTAAGCTGGATAAACAAACGTTAATTATTATACTATCACTCTTTGTCTTCTCTCAATTCTTACTTTTTGTTTGAAAAATTAGATAAACTCCTTTGTTTCTAATTGGGTGATAATATTAAAAATATCTTCCTTAATAATCGTTTTATTAACTATTGCCATTAATTTATTAACAATTTTCTCAGCTACAACTCTCTTATCGGAGGTCATTAATTCTTTGAAGATATTAATCAATCCTTCAAGTATTTCAGGATCAGAAGATAGGTAGAGTATAGTTTTGATATATTGTTTAACATCACTTGGAATTAGGTTACGGTTGATTATTAGTTCTGTATAAGCGAGTAATACTTGTTCCATCACGCCCATGTCTCTATGAAGTTTTAGACACTCAGTGAAAATTAATGCAAATTCCTGGGTAAATTTCTGTGGTGAGTTCAACAAGATACTATCAATAATATTGAAAGCTCTTTGAGCTAAAAATGGATGATGAGATTTGAGAGTAACCTCTTGAATAAGTGGAAAAACTGTTTTCGCAAGTACTAAATCCATGTTTGTTAAAGCAAACTTCTCTAAAATTTGTATAGATGAGTAACAAATATCTTCTTCTTTTGTATCTTTAACTATGTTATAAAGGGTTTCAATTGCAGTGTCTACCAAATCAGGTTGTGAATGAAGGGCTATTTGTGTTAACGTTTCTATTGCTCTCACTCGTACATTTTTGCTATGATGGGACTTGAGAATCTTGACTATTCGCTGGACATTCAGTTCAGTAAGATATTTCCTAATTACTAAAGATTCTAAGGCTTTCAAACCCATTTCTCTTAATCGATCTTCGTAAGTTGCTCTCACTATCCCTATAATTAAATCAATTAGATACGGAACTCTATCTTCTTGAGATAATGCTAAATCAGGATAAGCAGAAAGAGCAATTTCTCTTATTCTCTGATCATAAGAGAAGGTGAGTAGTTTTACTATATCATTTGTGTAAAGACTTAATTTTACCAGAGTTTTTGTTTTGACGATAACTTCTTCTAAGCTTTTGAACGCTAACATTCTCATTTCAAAATCGTCAGAAGCTTTGAAAATCATTATATAAGATTCAGCTATTCCGAAAAACGGAGTATACTTTTCAATATTAGTTATGATGTTGTTGAGGCAACCAATAGCCGTGAGCCGCTCAATTTCCTCTATACTCACCCGGAGTATTTCCGCTATTGATATTGCAACATCTCTTCCAAGATCGGAATCATCAATTGGTAAAAGCAAAATAGAATTTATCAAGCTTCTTACATTAGTTTGTTTTGGTAGATATCGATCTTTCTCGACTGCTGTAAAAAGCTGTCTCAATTCAAGAGAATTTTTCCATTCGAACTTATTTTTCTTCATACCTTTGCGAATTATCTCGAAATCCTTTGTAAGATTAAACAACTGAGTTTTCACTGCATCTTCTGTTTCTTCGTCTTCATCTGTTTGAGGTCCTCGAAGCTGCTCAATAATTTCTGTTTCGTCAAAGTCCTCAGAGGTTATAAGGGAAGCCAAAGCTTGTGAAGCTGCATCTCTTACTCTTGGATTAGGATCAGTAAGTTGCGCATTCAGAAGAGCTTCTAATACTTTTGATTCTCTAATATTAGCAAGTATATATGCAGCTCTTTCCCTTTGTATGGGGATAGAACTATACTTTAACTGCTTAATTAACCCGTCAACATTAGATTGGTCTTCTGAATTAGTCATTGTTCTATTTTATATGATGTGAGTTGAGTATAAGAATTTTCTTTTATGATTTCAGCGAAAAATGAAATTTTATAAACAGTTAAACTACGCACCTACTATGAAAGTTCTAGATATGACTAGGGTTAAAGATGAAGAAATTGAACAAACAAGAAAAATCTTAGATTCATCTGCAGAGCTGATAATTTACGGGAACCTCAACGAAGAAGAGAAGAAAGAAGCTATAGAATCTGCTGATATAATCATAGGTGGAAGGTTAACTGACGAACAGATTAAAAGTTCTAAGAACCTTAAAATGCATCAAACGTTCGGTACTGGAGTAGATCGCCATAACACTCAGCTAATCAAAGAGAATAATATTCTCTTTTGTAATAATCATTCACATTCAATCGTTATTGCAGAATATGCATTCTCAATGCTTAATGCAGTTTCAAAGGAATTATATGTAAATGATAAACAATTACGAAAAGGTGATTGGGATTACAGAAAGCATCCTTCTGTTACCTTGTTTAACAAGACACTCCTATTCATAGGATACGGTAAAATTGCTCAACATGTAAAGCGAATGTGCTCTCCCTTCAACATGAAGTTTATAGCTGTAAAAAGAACATCAACAATAGAAGATGAGGACGTTAAGGTTTTTCTTCCAGATGATAAATTGGAAGCTATAAAACAAGCAGATTTTATTCTAAATACTCTTCCCAAGACACCTAATACAATCAATTTTGTTAGTGAGAAGGAATTTGCTGAAATGAAACCTTCTGCTATTATAGTTAATGTTGGGAGAGGTGATACAATTAACGATAAAGCTATGTATGTAGCCTTGAAGGAAAAGAAAATCTTGGGTGCAGCGATAGATGTCTGGTATAATTATCCTAAGGGGAGAGATCCTTTAGAGAGAGAACCAGTACCTGTTTATCCATCAAAGTATCCTTTTCATGAGCTTGATAATATAATTATGACTGCTCATAGAGCTTGGTCTACAGATTACCCTTGGAGTGAATTTTCTAGAACTTTAATTGAAAATGTTAACAAATTCATTAGAGGAGAAAAACCAGATAATATAGTAAATTTAGATGAGGGGTATTAATCCGTTTCTTCCTCATTATTTTCTCTTGTCTTGCTGTCATTTTCTATTACATTCTTTTCAGGAATTATGTCAGCCTTCCCTATGATTTCTTTTGTTTCAATTTCTCTTTTCTTTGCAACCCTATTAGAAAGAAAACTTGCTAAAACAAGCATCATAACTAGCACACCAAATATAATATAGAAAATCAGATTAAACTCTCCAGCTACAGTTTTAAGTGCACTTTCAGGAGCGGGTTATTTCTAGATTTCGGTATAACCCGAAGGAAGATTGATTTTGTCTTTTGTATAAAGCCTGCCATAAACTTCCTATGTTGTTACAACCGGGTATGATAAATATCCTAGTTACCAG
>JAGXNV010000122.1 GCA_019894795.1 Candidatus Heimdallarchaeota archaeon
GATAAAGGTGCTCTGAAGAATTATGGAACAAATGTGCTTCAGAATATAATCAATGAAGCTGGTGCTTTGCCAACAAAGAACTTCAGAACAGGATATTTTGAGGGAGCCAAAAATATTTCTGGTGAAGCTGTTCATGCTCTTGTAGATGAAACTAATAAGAAATTTGGTGATAAAGCAGAAGGTAAATATGGGCACCCATGTCATCCTGGATGTATAATACAATGCAGTAATGTAGTGCCTGATAAAGAAACTGGAAAAGCCATTGTCTCTCCTCTTGAATACGAAACTGCATGGGCTTTAGGTACAAATTGCACCATTGATAACCTTGAACACGTAGCTAAATTGAATCGAATATGTAATGATTTAGGTTTGGATACCATTGAAGCGGGGAATACACTTGCTATGGCTATGGACTCAGGTAAAATTCCTTGGGGTGATGGTGAAGTAGCAATAAAATTTCTGAAAAAATGTTATGATCCAAGTGATGAAGATGGAAAAGTTTTCATGCAAGGAACTAAGTTTGCTGCAGATACTTGGGGTGTAGATCGTGTTCCAGTTGTGAAAAATCAAGCTTTACCAGCATATGATCCACGAGCCATTAGAGGAATAGGAGTAACTTATGCAACTACAGCAATGGGAGCTGACCATACTGCAGGATATACTATCGCTCCTGAAATTCTTGGAAGTGCTGGTGGAGACGATCCTCGTGGGCTTAAAAAGGCAGATCTAAGTAGAGCATTCCAAGCTACAACTGCTTATATAGATCAATCAGGTTATTGTGTCTTTATTGCCTTTGCAATTCTAGATATAGCTGAAGGAATGGAAGGATTAGAGGAAACAGTAGCTGGCTTCTTGGGTAAAGATAGTTATGACATTACTGAAGTTGGAACAAAAATCATTAAAATTGAAAGAGAGTTTAATAAAAAAGCTGGATTTACTAATGAGGATGACAGATTACCACAATTCTTTAAGGACGAAAAATTACCCCCTCATAATGTAACTTTTGATGTTACTGATGAAGAACTTGATGCTGTCTATCAAAATATTTAGGAGAGATTTATCTCTTCTAATTTTATTTTCATAAACACTTGTGTTTCTTCTTTTTTCTTAATTGTACTTTCTTTAATATTTTATTTTTAGAACTTGTGAAACATAAAAATTTATTACCTTAAAATACTACCCTGATGCAAATAACACAGAAGTGATGATTCAATGTCAGAAATAGAAATTCATTTGTACGGTAGACTGAGAAAACTTGCTAATAATGCCGGTCCAACAGATGATTCAACTATAAAACTTGGATGGGAAGAAGATGAAACAATAGCGGATTTAGTCGAAAAACGGTTGAATTTGAGTTTTGATGAAATCGGTGAAATTTTTGTTAACTTTAATCCAATAATACTACATCAAATGATAATACCAGAAGGTGCAAGAATAGCCCTCTTCGAAGCTGGAATGTACTTACTCTGTGGTGGTCAACATATGAAGGGTCATGGATTTATTACTAAAAAATTAAACGAGAATGAAGTTAATTACTACTGAGATGAATATAGCAAAACGTGAAAAAGTGATATTTTGAAAATTCGGTTAAAATTATATGCTTCTTTAAGAAAATATCTTCCCAACACCCAATTGGGAGAAGAAACAATTATGGAAGTTTCTAAAGGAACAACTGTGAAAAATATTTTAGATAATCTTAATATTGAAAAAGATCAAGCTAAAATAATTTTCGTGAACAGAATCCACCAAACTTTGGATTATGAACTTAAGAATAACGATTTACTTGTGATTTTTCCGCCTGTTGGTGGAGGTTAAGAAGAAGAATACTAGAGTCTCTTTTATTCTTCCCTAATAGAAATTTAGTATTACATATCATACATACTCAAACCTAGTTTATTGAGAATTTGGTTATTATCAGGATTTACCAAAAAAGTATCATCAGAAAAGACCAATGTAGGAATCTTTCTTTTTCCGTTATTTAACTCAATTACTATTCTAGATGCTTCTTTGTCTTTATCTATATCAATCCAATTAACAGTTATTCCAAGATCTTCAAGAAACTTCTTTAATCTTTTACATCTCGAACACCAGGTTGTTTCATAAAATGCGACTAATTCAACCATAAGTAATCTAACCTGAAATTATATATCCTTTTTTTTCGTTGATTTTTCATTGTTCTTACGTCTTTGTATATTTTCATTAATTTTTATCTTAATATGTTCAGGAATAGATTGAGCTTCATTTTTAGTAGATAATGGATCTTGTTCATCATCTTGAAGATTACTACTTCCACATATGGTATCTTTCGTTCTATAAACAAACCAATAAAGAAACCCAACAAATATCAGACCACCTAAGATATTTCCAAGAGTTACTGGAAGAAGATTCCTGTAGAAGAAATTCCCCCAGGTGAGACTCGATATATCAGGAGAACCTGCTGCAGAAACAACTGAATCGAAGTTTTTCAACCATAGTCCTAAAGGAATGAAAAACATATTTGCTACTGAGTGCTCAAAACCACTTGTAACGAAAGCCATGACTGGGAATAAGATGCTAAAAATTTTGCCAATTGTTGATCTTGCAGAGGTAGATATCTAAATTGCTAAACAAATTAACCAATTACATAATATTCCTCTACAAAAAGCTTCTAGAAATGTCTGATTAACCTTGTTATTTGCAGTTATAATTGAACTTGCCCCTACGAGATAATTATTAGTTTTCCAGAGTCCTGTTCCTACACAGAGAGCAACTAGTAGAATAGATCCTACAAAATTTCCAATGTAAACCACTGAAAGGTTCTTGACTAAATGAAATGGAGTTATTTTTCGATCCATACAAGGTATAATCAGCAGATTATTTCCTGTGAACAACTCAGCGCCACCTAAAACAACTAACATTAAGCCTATAGAAAAAACTATTCCAGCAATAAGTTTTGTAAAACCAATACCAAAAATAGGCGACATATCGTGAGTTACAATTATCGATAATGCTCCCCCAAAACCAATATAACACCAGCAAGAATCGCTAAAATCATAATGTTTCTTTGAGACATACAACATTTAGCTTGTCCAATCTCATCTAGAGCTTCAACAATTTTACTTTTAGGTTCACTTAAATAATAATCTCCACATGTTAGTAACTAATTTACAAAGAGATTTTAGATTAGTTTAAATAAATTTCTAAACAACTATAAGCAAAACATAAATAGTTATGATAATGGTACTACGAGCAAAATAAAAAGAAAAGTGGCATACGAGTAGATTTAATTTATTTGTAGGAAATACCTAATCTTTCACTTACACCATCAAGCATAGTTGGGACCATTTTAATAAAAGGTAATTCAGGATTCCAGCCCCATTCTTCTCTAGCTGCACTATCATCCAGTGATTGTGGCCAAGAACGAGCTATAGCATCACGGAAATCAGGTTCATAATCAATTTTAAAATCAGGTAAGTAGATCTTTATTTCGTTTGCTAATTCTTCTGGAGTGAAACTCATACCTGTAACATTGTACGAGCGATGTTTAAGTTTGGAATCATCAGCTTCTAACAAATCAAAAGTAGATTTAAGACAATCTGACATCATCATCATTGGCAACCTAACTTCTGCACCTAAGAAACAAGTGTATTTCATATTCTTGAGCGCTTCATAGAAAATCCAGATTGCGTAGTCTGTTGTCCCACCACCAGGTTCTTCTGGGCTTAAAACACCAGGATAACGCAGAGCTCTAAAGTTCAGTCCATATTTCAAGTTATAATAATTACCCATAAGTTCAATATAAACCTTAGAAATTCCGTAAATGCTAGTTGGTTCCATGATAGTTGTATTTGGAGTATTCACCAAAGGAGTTGTGGGCCCAAAAGCAGCAATAGATGAGGGGGCAAATAGCTGCTCGATGTTTAATTCTCTTGAAGCTTCTAGAACATTATAGAATCCTTCGAAGTTTATTGAGTGGGCTAATTGAGGATTTTTCTCCCCTGTTGCGGATAATACTGAGGCATTGTGTATGATAATATCTATGTCATTGTTAACGATTAAAGATCGTAAACCAAATTGATCTCTGACGTCTAATCGTTTGTAATTAACATCTAAATCCCTGAATAATTGAATGGGTTTCCTTCTACCTGTAGCAATTATATTTTCTTTTCCATATTTTTTAATCATAGCAGGTATGAGAGCTTGTCCTATCTGTCCATACGAACCTGTCACCAGATATTTTTTCATGTTATTTTCACCAATTTAGGTTATTATCCTTTTTCTAGACGTTTTTAAAAATCTATTGCATATATTTACTACTGTTAAGAGATTTACTTAAATTATAACCAATATGTTTCACATTTTGTTTAATAATAATCCCCTTTTTATTAATGAATAATCCAATTGCAGTATAAGAAAGGTTTATTTTAGTTTAAAAGGCACTATGGGTAGAAAAAAAAAAGTACATGTGATTGGGAAGGTCGTGTGATAGTATGACGGATGCTGCAAAAATGATGAGATTTGACAAGAAAGGCATCCCGTTAACTATAGTAGGATTGTCACAGGCAGGGAAATCTTCTTTTGTGAAGCGGATTATGACCGGAAAATTTGAGGAAACCAGACCTACTATGGGGTTACAGTTTGAGACAACAGAAATAGGAGATGCTCGCTTTGATATTTTTGACCTAGGAGGGCATGAATCTTATCGTAAAACATTATGGGAATCATATGTGAAACTTGCATATGGAATTATCTTCATTTTTGATTCAGCTGACACATCTAGTGTTGAAGAAGCTAAAAAGGAATTCTGGAGAGTTATAGATCTTAAAGATAATAGAGATGAGTTTCTTATTTTATTCCTCTGTAATAAGAGTGATTTGAAAGATAGTCAGAGTCTTGAATCTGTTATTAACAATTTAAGTCTGTATAATTTAGCTGAGAAAGAAAATGCTTCTTATCAATTCTTCAAGACAAGTATGAAGACTGGAGAGAATATTGACAATGCTTTGAATTGGTTGAAGAACAACACTGCAAAGCTAGCAGCAAAAAGAAAAATTGATCCATTGATGTTTATGATAGCTGATATAGATGGTTTTCCTCTTCTTGAAATTGATAAAATCGGTCTAGATGAAGATCCTTCGTTATTAGCTGGATTCTTAGCAGCAATAGAAAGCTTCAGTCAGAGACTTTTTGGTAAGACTGGTATGTTACAGTATATGGTCTCAGGTGATTTTAAGTATATAATCAAAACAGACGATCAATATATCTATTCAATGATAATATCTAAAGATGAGAGTCAGCTTGAGGCTAGAAGAGAGATAGAGGTTCTTAATGAATTAGTTAAACCCATGAAAGATTATAGCTTGCTTGAAAGTATAGTAGTTCAAGCTCTGAATATCGATCTATCAGAATACGTCATGAGAAAAGGATTCAGATAATCAAAAAAGGCTTTAGAGAAAAGCATAAAAGATAAGTAGAACCGTCTACTTGAGTAAAATGGTTCATCAATTTTTTTATCCAAAAACCATAGCAATAATAGGGGCAACTAGTGATCCAAAAAAATTTGGAAATGCAGTATCTGCAAACTTAGTAGAAGATAAGGAGTTGCAAGCTGAAATCTTTCCTGTAAATCCTAAAGCTACTGAGATATTTGGACTGAAATGTTACGAATCCGTACTTGAGATTGAGAAGGAGATTGATTTAGCGATAATATTAGTTCCTTCAAAAGCTGTACCTTTAGTTGTTGATCAGTGTATAGAAAAAAATGTAAAACGCGTGATAATTATCTCTGCGGGTTTTGGAGAGATTAACGATGAAGGTAAGAAAATTGAGCAAGAGATGAAAAGAAAAAGTCTTGAGGTCGGAATGAGATTGATAGGTCCTAACTGTGTTGGGATACAAAATATTGGCATAGGCATGAATGCATCTTTCGTTCAAAAACCATCTAAAGGAAATGTAAGCATGGTTACTCAATCGGGTTCATTTGGAGCTGCAATTCTTTATGAAATGGTAGGTCAAGGATTAGGTTTTACTAAATTTGCTAATCTCGGTAATATGATTGATTTGAACCTCACTGATCTTCTTGAATATTTCATCAGCGATGAAGATTCAAAAGTTGTTTGTGTATATCTTGAAAACGTAGTAAATGGAAGAGCTTTTTACAACAAACTTGTAGAAGTATCGGCAAAGAAACCCACTGTAGTTCTAAAAGGTGGGAGAACAGCTGCTGGGATGAAAAGTGCTAGTAGTCATACAGGTTCTATTGCAACCGATTACAACTCATTAAAAGCAGCTGTAAAACAAGCAGGTGCTACATTATGCGAAAGTCTTGGTGATTATATTGCCGCAATTAAAGCATTTTCTTTTCTTCCGGAACCAAAAGGAGGAAGAATTGGAGTGTTAACAAATTCAGGTGGAAGTGCAGTTTTATTCAGTGATCATTCAGAAGAGATGGGATTAGAATTAGTTGATTTCACTGAAGATTTTAAGAAAAAAATCAATCCTCATGTTATTCCTCTTGTTAAAAAAGTGAATCCTTTAGATATGATTGCAGGAGCAAATGGCGAAGGATATTATCAAGTAACAAAAGCAATGCTTGAAGATCCTAACATTGACATAGTTGTTCCTTGTTGTGTTATACCTACATTTCTTGAAATGAAACCAGATGAACATTACAAAGGTGTAATTAAAGCTTGGAATGAAACTGGTAGAAAAAAACCTATCTTTCCAATTTTTATGAGTGGTTCTTTACTCGATACAATCAAAGAATTTGCTGAAAAGGAAAAAACACCAATATTTCTATCACCAAAAGAAGCTGCATTTGCTGTAAAAGTTCTATATGAGAGAATGAAAAATTATTCAAAATAAGAATTAAGAATCATACGCCTAATTTTTTCTACATCTTGTAGTCTATTAGGATTAATTTCTACTCTTTTTTCCATAAAACTGTTCAAGTCTTCAACTTCCTTTATCAAACCCATATCCATTAATTTGAGAGTTGACAATAATAGAGAGATACTCACTTTTTCGCTCATACATTTATGAATTAAAGGGATAGATTTCTCAAAAATTCTACTTACTCGTATATTGTCGGAAGTCTCCATTATAGTTTTAGAGACAAGAATAGTATTTAAAGATGGGTAAGACCGTTCGAATATGCTTCAAAAGAGAGCTAAGCACCTTTTTCAGTAGTTTTTTCAGAATTTAGCTTTTTAGACTTATCTAGTAGTTTTTGACATAAAGTATAACAGAGACTGAAACCAAAAGTCAATAAAATAAAGATTACTCCCCATATTCCATACGCCCAGTCCACACTAATTGATTCTAAATATGCAAGAAGAAATATTAATCCAAACGCTCCAAATAAAGTTATAAAACTTGCAATTGTTACAACAAGTGATACGCTTGTTTTATAGGTTTTCTCCATCTTAATAACTCTCTATTTAACTTTCTTCAGACTTAGTTTCTAGAGTAGCTTCGCTATATGATAAAGTTTCTCCCAATGGAGGACTAATAGATTGTGGTTTTAGTAATTTTATAAAACTAAAAATGCCAACAAGAATAATGACAATATTTGTTAAGGATGCTAAGATCCAGAAAAGCCAGTCATTAGCTATTGCAGCTAAAATGATGACTGCTGTTATTAACAGAGCATAAATCGTTCCAATAATAATTAAATACAGCTTACTGTGTTGATGTTGTAGATTCCACATTGTCATTTTATTTCACATTTTGAATTTCTTGTTTATTCTTGTGGTAGATCTTCCAGTTCCTTAATCTCTTTGTGATCCTTAGTCATAACCATTGAGATGAGTTTGAAGCTTATATAGATCAACACGGAGAAGAAAACCCAACCGAAAAGTAACCAAACGGAGTAAATTCCCAACTCAGTCCACCTTCCGTAGAGAAGTGTAAAGAAGCTGAAAAGTAACAAGACACCAAAGAAACAAATGGTACTTACAAGGATTATCTTACCAATCAAAGATTGCTTCTTGAATCTTATCCAATCCAGTCTAGATTTGTCGTTATTCTGCTTAGGGGAAGTCATAGAACTAATTGCTCATTAACATAGAACATTATAAATTTTAGCATCAAGTAAAATGAAAATTTAATGTATTCTTTTTAGTAATTCAAAAAGTATCATTTGTTTTTCTAGAGACAGGTTGTCTTTAGAAAGAGATCTTATAGATAAAGATTCAAGAGATTGGAAAATCCAATCAAGCTCTGTTCTCAACAAATTGAAAGCTTCCATAGCATTTAAACACGAAATCTGTTTAATCAAATCTTCAAAATAAACTGAAGAACGTCCTCCAAAAACTACTCCTTCATCAATATTAACTATTATGAGTGTATTTGAAGGCATGAGATCTTCATAATCATTAGTACCTATTATATCGTATCCATGCTCATATTTGAATGACCAAGGTTTAACTTCTAGTATTCGGGTAGGGGAAAGTAAATGTAGAGTGTGTATCATAGGCTCTGCAAGATTTCTGTTACCAACTACAACAACAGGAATTCCAATTACTATGCCGTAAAGAACTTTGTCTAAACCTTCTGGAACAATGCGAGAGATTAGGTCAAATGATATAAATTCCCTTGATCCATCAAACATAATATCTCTTGCAACACTTTTTCTAAATCAGCAATGTCCTTGGTGTAACTATCATCAACCATTGCTGGCGTTTGATTTTTAAAGTAAGTAACAAGGGTGCTTAATA
>JAGXNV010000123.1 GCA_019894795.1 Candidatus Heimdallarchaeota archaeon
CTTCTTCTTTAGGAACTTCTTCTTTAGGAACTTCTTCTTTAGGTTCTTCCTTACTCATATTTGTCACCTGTATCCTTGTTTATAAATGGCTTCAGTTTAAGCGCAGTCAAAAGGGAGTTACCAAGTTTAAAAATATTTCCTATTCCTTCTGTGTCACAAAAGAACTAATAAATACTTCAAAGAAAAATGATATTAGGATTTTAGTAAACCATAGGAAGTTCAGTAGATTTGAAGACTCAAAGGTTAATAGTAGATTCCTTAACAATTGTATTAAGCTTAGTAGTACTTACTGTTACATATACTCTGTTTGGGTGGTTTTTACCTCTTTATGATAAGTACATAATCATAGCAAACATAGTTGTAGGTACTTGTTTCATCATTTATGGATGGCTGCTCAGAAGGTGGTTTATTAAAAATGATTTAGATAAGAAAGATAAATCCTTGATACATTTTCTCAAGATATTACTTCCCATCCTTGTGATTATCATTATCTATGTTTTAGTGGTTGTTACAGTATTTTCTGAAATTGAACTACTTGTAATGATTTCAAATTACCTACTGACAATTTTTCAAATTCTTTTAATATCTGTTTTAGTAGGAATATTCGCATTTTCTTTCATTGAAAATAACTTGGGATTGTTACTCTTTAAGGAAACGATCAAAGAACAAGATTCTGAACTCGGTTTTGGAATGATGAGACGACAAATGAAGACGCTAATTAATAAGCAGTGGAAATATGGTGTGATTATCCTCTGGTTCTCGATAATGACTGCAAACATTCTTGTATTTCTTACTTATCCGTCTATTCCAGCAAACGATGTTATAGCACAGTATCAATATCTTCATTTTAGTTTTCCGAACTTTGTATACAGATTTAATCCGGAAACAGGTTTCTACCAAGAGTTTTTTGCTAATGTAGCTCTTCCTTCTTCAGCACTTCTTAACTGGAAAGTTATTCAATCTCTAATCAGTTTAGCATTTCTTGCGATGCTTATATTGTTAGTTTATTTACCCACGTTAAAACCAGCAAAGAAGAATAATGAATTAGCAGAAAGTGGTTCAGAGAGTAAGAATTTATCCCAATTAAAGGAAGACCATATTGCTTCAACTGATTTAACTGTTCCCGATTTGATAGAAGCGTTTGATGATGAAGACACTGAACTCTTGACTTACAAGGTATTGTCTCCATCAACAACCATAGAATATCTCCCTCCATCTATAATTAAACCACAACCAAGAAGACGATTTTCTAGATTTATAAATAAAATGAAAAATAGTGATGTAATGCCAGTGATCAATTTAGCCAATCTGAATCTTGTTCTTGCACTATATATCGTCAGCATATTTCAAAGAATAGGAATTATTACAAATGTCACAACAGATATTTTCCAAGATTTTTATGCTCAATTGACTCACTTATACTGGGCTGGTTTAGCTGAAGAAATTTCCTATCGTTTTCTCCTATTTGGTTTACCCTTATTCATCATCTATGGATTAGTATATTTATTCATTCTAATTTTCAGTAGGTCTCTAATTAAAGATAAGACAGATGCAGAACTCTCCAAGTTCACTTTGTTGATTAAAAAACGAACTCCCACAAACCCCCTTCTCTATTTGAGTGGAAGATGGAAAAAACTTAGAGTGCTAGATATAATATTGCTTCTAGCATCATCTTTTGGTTTTGGTTACGCTCATTATCAATTCAGCCCTGCTTATTGGGGGACATGGAAAATATTCCAGGCAGGTGTAGCTGGTATAATCTTCGGTTACGCTTTCTGCAAATATGGTCTTCATGCAGCGGTTATTTTACATACTATCAATAACTTTGTACTAGGTATTATAATAACTCCCAATCTAGGACTAATCTTAAATGGTGGAATCCTGTTTGTTGTTATAATCCTCTTAGGGACATTGTATATGTTGTATCTTCTTGCAAAGGCACTAACAGTATCTTTTAAATTCTTTAATACTATATTAAAAAGAAGTCAACCATTTATTGATACCTCTAAACAAAAGTGAAAATTATGAGTTATGGACAAAAACTATTCCTAAAGGTAATTTTAGCTGGAGAAGCTGAAGTGGGAAAAACAAGTTTACGACGATCATACTTAGGTGATGGTTTCGTGAAAAATCATCTCCAGACTATCGGTGCAGACTTTGCCTCATTACCTAAAACAATTAAGGATTATAATGTACTCTTTCAGATTTGGGATGTTGCAGGACAAGACATCTTCGAGAATGTGCGAATGATTTACTATAAGGGTACTCTAGGTGCTTTGATGGTGTTCGATGCTACCAAGATTGCAACATTCAGGGCTTTAGATAACTGGATTAAGGAATTGGAAAAAGGTACTGGGCGAGGCATTGTTCCTTTCTTTATTCTAGGTAATAAAATGGATTTAGTTACTCCTGCAAAGAAAGCTAAATTGAGAACCCAAGTTACCAAATATGTTGAAGACTTGAACAAAAAGTATTCAGATAAGGGTTTCAAAATCGAGTATATAGAGACCTCTGCTAAATCCGGAGATAATGTTCATGATGCTTTTGAGAAATTAGGCAATAAAATTATTGACTATATTCAACATCGAAAAAAGATGAGGGACAATAGATGAGTTTAGAGGAAATCAGATCCCTCATTTTAGATGATAAAATTGATACAATTGGACTAAATAATATTAAGGTTATCCAACAATTAATCATTTTGCTTAAAGATAATGATGATTACATACGAAAACAAGCAACTTCAATAATTTTCAGTTCAGAATTCGTTCCAACAGACAAAATTTTAGACGAATACTTATCTGCTCAAGATCCTTTAATCAGGGATATTATTGTTGATAAATTACATCTCTTCATTCCCGTATTATCAAAATATCTCACAAAGGAGAACAGCTTCCAACCTGTTTGTGGTATTATTAATTCCTTGAAAACTAAACCAATTCAAGATGCAATTAAGAAAGCATACAAAACAACTCCTGTCCTTGCTTCACTTACAGAATTGTCCATTAGGACATGTCATTCTTCTATTGCTCAACAAGAAGAGACCTTAATATCTTTTCAATTAGTAACTGAACACGCAAAGGATGTCAAGAAGATCTTAGTTTTTGGTCTAAAACAGTCTGAACCTATATACGCTGAATTAGTTCTTTTAACAGTTACATTCTTTCCAGAACTAGCTACATTAATTGAGAAACAAATTCGAGATGTTGTTATCAAATCTTCATACGAAGAACAAGTACGTTATGCATCAATTGCTCTGATGAACTTGCAAGATTCTAAAAATGCTGATGTTCTCATAACAAGATTATCAAAGAGCGAAGATTCAACGGATACAAAATTAGCTATTATTGAGTCTCTTGGTAATTTAGGGAATCCCAAAGCGAGTCATATTCTAATAGAACAATTCTCTAAGGGTGATCCTGTTGCTTATTATTCTGCACAATCTTTAGCCATGCTTGGAGATCATGTTCTCCCTTTACTTATTAAAGAACTGGAATATGATTCTAAAGTTCCCTATATCATCGAAACGATGAAACGTTTAGGTGAAACAAGTTACGATTATTTAATGAACGCTCTAAACAAAGGAAAGAGTAATGTTCGCAAAAATGCGGCTCAATGCCTTACTCTTGTAATGAGTCAGAAACATGGTTATGAAGGTGCAATTAGATTACTCACTTCGCAATTAGCTGGAAAAAATTTGGCAATATTAGAATCCGTTACGCAAGCTCTATTAGCTTTAGGGACTCCTTCCATCAGGGTTTTAATCGAAGAGCTAGCTGATGATGATTTAAAATTACGGAAAAATGCTGCAGAAGTCTTACAATATTTTGGATTTGAAAATATAGAACTTGCTTTAGATGGTTTATTAGAGAATGATGTCACACTTGTAGTTAAACTTGGTTTAATTTTGTATATGTATTATTCGGATGAAGAAATGCAGAAAATAGGTTATAGTTTTGCGATAAGTAAGAATAACATAAGAGTTAAAGATGATGTAGCATACGAAATCGTTGTTCGTGGGTTGAAGGAATTGGATCCTGATATTAGGGAAAAATCCTGCGAACTTCTCTATTTCTTTGGAACTAAATCAGTTTCAGTACTCTCTTCTGTATTGTCTGATACAAATATCCGGGTTCGAAGAAAAGCTGTGGTATCACTTAGGAAGCTTAAGAACAAAAGAGCTCTTATTACTCTTATAAAAGCTGCTAAAGACAATGACGATGTCATTGCAGAGATATCTACTCGTGCATTAGGTGAGCTTAGAGACCCCGGAGTCATTGATGTGATTATTGCAAACATGAAGCGTTCAAAAATATTAGTTAGAGAAGCTGCTGTTTATGCTGCTACACAGATAGGTTCTCCCATTGCCAAAAAATTAACTGCTCAACTTAATGCAACTAATCAAAATCTGGTCGAGGCTACAATAAATGCTCTAAGTAAAATGGATAGTAAAACATTGAAGGTGATGTTAGCTAATCTCCGAACTGCAGATGAACGATGGTACTCCAATATGAAAAAAGTTGTTCAACAGATGGGACGTTCTGCAATTCCTGTCTTACAGAATCTATTTTCTAAAGCTAAGAATGAAACGGTAAAAGAGCGACTACTTATTCTTCTCTCTCTTTGTAAGGATATGAGTATCATTCCAACACTAGTAGAATTTATACTTGGAAACAAGCAAAGCATTGGAGTTCAGTGTTTTAATAATCTTGGAGAAGATAGTATTGTCAAACTTCTAGAAAATCTTAAACCTATGTCTACAAAGAACAGAAACTTGTTTGTTCAAAATTCTAAAGGGTTAGATGGAGGCTTCAGTGTAGCTCTGTTATCTGCAATTAGTAAAGAGAAGGTACTGAAATCGCTTGCTGAACCAATGCTTAAGGTTCACAATAAAGCTATTAGAAAATACTGTCAAGTTAAAAGTTTAAAATATAAGGACTTCGTAGAGAATTGGTCAAAGTAATAAAATTCTCTCAAATATTCAGAAGATTTTTAATTGATATATTTGCTATTTTATCTTTTTCTTGCTTGGATATTATTTTGCTCAGATTCTCTGCTAGAACTGCAGATAATGAGAACTCGTATTCAATAGGGAGAGTAAAATGAATGAGCTTAGTATTTATATTTCTCTTAATGCTTTCTTTAACAGATTTCTGATGTAATATCTTGGCAGATATTTCATCAACAATTTCCAATGTTTCTATGTGTGGGAAAATCGAGAGAAATAGATCTTTAGTCCTTTCTTTAATATCCTTTGTATCTAATTCTTCAAACAAACGAAAGATGTGGAAATATCCTGCTTCTTCTAGCCACATAAACGATGCTGTGTCGATATCATAGAGGCTTATACGAGGAAATTTTTCTATGATTGGTGTTGTTATTTTCACCCCTTTCACTTCTTGAATTGCTATGTTTGGGAATATATCCAACGATGTAGAAATAATTGTATTGCGAGATTCATACGAATAATTTTTAGATTCAAAGTTTGATGATTCTTTCTCAAATCTCAGACTATCTGTTTCATTAATTATGTGAACATTGTTTTCTTCTGCCAATTTATTGTAAGTAATCATCAGATCTGGAATATTTGAACAGGTATAAGAACCGTATATTTCAGTTAAGAATACTTCATCTTCACTATTGATGAATGAATAATCTCTTGCAATATCTTCTGGGGAATAGTTGGTATGTTTAATCTTTGTATTTGAAATTTTTGAAAGAAATTTCTCCATCAGATTAGGTCTATTTTTATTTCTAAATAGAATAGCTAGGGGGTTTTTTGTGAGTTCAAAATGTGATGTGACGGAATGTAAGTCCTCTAATAGCAAACCATTCTGTACAAATGCCTTTTCCATCATTGAACTTTGTAGTTTATAAACAGGTAATAATATGCTTGGTGTAATGAAAGGAATCAGGTTACTCTTATCCTCTCTCTGGAGGAGAGTTATGTCTTCTTGTGGATTAGAGAGAGAGATGTAATAAGCTATTGCTGAAGCAGATAGATTATTCCCTTCTATAAGTATGTCCGTACTATATTTTCCGTTCATTGTATGGTAATATTGTAGAATACATATATAAATTTACAACATGAAAAGCAATTATGGCTCACGATATTGTATTAAAAGTAATTAAACAGGAAGGTCATTGTGCAGCAGGACACAATGTAGGTGATGAAATAACAATTAGCTTCGAGAATAATGAGATTAAGGGCAAAATTTGCCTTCATGCTCTTAATTCTGTACTACCAAAGGTTTTTGCAATGGCTTATGGTGCGGAATTTCCTTGGTTAGAAGATGGTGATGTTTCTACACATGCTTGTCCCGATGCTTGGAACCCACTTGTTTATGAAGTAAAAAGAATAAGAAAGGGATAAGAAAGGTTAACCTATTAACAAGGCTACAATCTTATCAACAATGAAGATCAATAAGAAAACTAAGTAGACTATTAGCAGTATTTCTTTTGTAGTATAGGCCCATTTAGGACTTTGATTGATCAATATAGCTACTGCCAAGAACAAAACAAGAGCAATGAGTAGAGCACCAATAATTATGCTTACGAGATAGTTCAATCCTATAGGATAGAACAATCCAATAAAGACAGCTATTCCTCCTCCGGTCAGAAGGCAGAACAAGAAGATTGAACCTATTACAGCTGCTGGTTTAGTACCAAGTTCAACCGCAAGTGTTTTGACTCCTGATTCTCTATCTCCTTCCACATCTGGTAATCCTTTAATAACTTCTCTACCAATATTTCCTAGTCCAGCAGCTGCACCCACAATGATTGGCACGTATTGGAAAGTACCCCCATATACTAGATATGAATGCAGTGCGCCATATGCAAAAAGTGCAGTAACATTCAAGCCTATAGTTACATTTCCCCAAAACCCTAGTTGTTTTAGCTTGAAATCATAAAGATCTAAAGAACCACCGAAAATTATTGCAGTTAAAACACTTAAACCATAAAGATTGTTAATGATATCAATAACAATAGCCGTTATCAGAGCGAAACATGCAAAAATAATTCCATAGACATAAGCAGCTTTTATGGAAATCTTACCGCTAGGAATAGGTCTTTGAGGTGCATTAATTTTATCTTCTTCTCTATCAGCTATATCGTTGAAAATCATAGCTTGGCATGACACAAACATCGCAGCTAACACAACTAAGCCTATAGTCAAAAAATCTATATCTGTTACATCAATAGGTAAAGATAGTACTAACCCAAATGCTGCTGCAGCTCCTGCAACTATTCCATTAATAACTCTTAGAATCGTGATGTAGGATAGTATAATCTGCCCCTTTGAGAATTGGTTTTTGGACATGATACTTTAAGTATCAACAAGTAAGATATAAAATTTATCTATCACTTATCTTCAAGTGTTATTGATATTTCTATTTTCTCCATACTCTCCTCGTCTACACCCTTTAGAGTACTAATCAACGCGAGGTTGAGTTTCTTAATTATCAATTTTATATAATCATTTAAAGGCAAAGTTTCGTTATTAATTTTCAATTGAATCTCATCTGTCACATACATCACTATGAACAATAAAAAAAAGAAGGAAATAAAAAGTTATTTTAGCTTGATAGTTGGGTTAGGGTCGTCTTTCCCGTGCATTTCAATTTCTACGAGTCCAGCTGATTCTAGCATTTGAACATACTTAAGAATCGCATGTGTTGAGGAACCTGTTGACATTGCTAATCGTTTAAGTTCGATTACCTTGTATTTCTCTAGTGTTCCAAGCCAGCTGTAAGATGGGTCTGATTCAGCTATGATTTGGAATCTTCTTACAGCTTCTTCTTTGTCTTTTAGCTGATCTTTTAATTGTTCTAATCTCGAAGATTCGCTTAGTAAATCATTATACTTGTTCTCGATTGTCGCTTTTTCATCTTTTACTTGTTCTAGCTGTGCAGATAATTCTGTTTTTACACTTTCAATTTCTGCTACGTTTTCTCTTAGTTTGTCAATTGTAAGCTGTTTCTCTTGAACTTCATCCTTGTCAGTGTCTAGTTCTCTTTTGAAATTACCAATCTCAGTCTCCTTTTGTAACAAATCATTCTTTATTTGCTGGATTTCTAACTGATTGTTTTCTTTCTCTGTTTGAAGTTCAGAAATATTTTGGTTTAATATAGAAATTTCTGCTTCTAGATTTATTTTCTGAGTCTCGATCTCACCTAGAACAGCTGATTTTCCTTTAACGTCAGTTAGTTCTTCAACAAGTGAATTGTTTTTAGATTCTAATTCTGCGTTCTTTGCTTCAAGTTCTTCAATCTTTTTCTCAAGATTCTGAACTGTATTCTCTAATTCTGTTATTTTAATTGCATCACTAACTGATATACTTCCATTTTCTTCTGCCAAATAAATCACCATAGACTATTGAAAGAATCTTAATCCTACAAGAAATTAACGATTTTACTTACTTAAATCTTGTGACATTTCTAGTCATTTTCATTTACATCAGAAATACCATTTGCTGTGATTGCAAATACTGTTTCAATTTCTGGAATGTGGGGGCTATCGATGACTCTAGCTATCCTCCTTTCTCCTTTACCTTTTCTTAAAAAGATACGAGTTGTACATGAATGTGCTACAATATTGCCACCTATTGGAATAATTGTATCACCATACAAGACATCAGGTTTGGATAGAACTTGATTTGTGGCTACAATTGCAATATCATAAACTTCTGCAA
>JAGXNV010000124.1 GCA_019894795.1 Candidatus Heimdallarchaeota archaeon
AGATTGCACATTGAAAAACTCCTTGAACAAGAAGTGGTTTAACAACACTTTGTCTTATTATAATACCTTCTACAGAAATTAACTTTGCTAGATGTACTGATCTTAATCTTCTTAGATCAACTATATCGGGAATACTGATAAAACGAGCGTGAAAAACTTCTCCACTTGATGCGTAGATTGGATCCTCAATTCTGAGTACTTCAACAAGTGAATCATCAGCTGCTTTTATTGTTTCCTCAGGATTTTCACGTAAAAGTCGAGCAAGTTCTGGATCAAATCTTAATAAATCATCATAATTTAGGATTATAGAAGTGAGACCTTCTAAGGACATTTTTTGGACTTGATCTACATAAATATGCCGACCATTTTCATCTTGGTAGCCTTGATAGAATTCTCTAAATCTTTCAACCGGTGTTGATGTCATATCAATGTGCATTTTATACGACCTTTCTTCTTACAGACTCATTTCATTCAGTATAATAAGTCTTACTTCAGCAAGCCTAAATTTTGCGTTCATAAATATACAGAAATTTTAGTATATAAACATAATATCTGATTGAATCAGAACTTTCAACAGGATATATATACAAATAAATATATCACAAATCTAAATTCTTGCATAAATGTACCTCATTAAATATATATATAAAAGCCCAAGTATTTGCTCAAAATACTATGACTGATAAGAATTTCTCTTTTCTCCAAAATTGCAAAAATGCAATTATCACTGGAGCATCAAGTGGTATAGGGTTAGAATATGCAAAACAGCTTGCAGCAAGGAAAATAAACTTAATTCTACTTGCTCGTCGAAAAGATAGATTGGAAGAAATATGTCAGGAATTGTCAAATCATTATGATATATCTGTAACGTATATTTCAGTAGATTTATCTAAAATTGATGAAGTTCAAAAAGTGTGTCAAGAAATTCTAAAGATTTCTCCTGTTGATATTTTAATAAATTGTGCAGGCTTTGCGACTTTGGGAGAACTTTCATCAGTGTCTTTTGAAACTCATTCACAGATGATTACTCTTCATATTAATACAGTAGTCGCCTTATGCCATTCTATCATACCAAAAATGCAGGAACAAAACCGCGGTATCATCATTAATGTAGCTTCAATTGGAGCATTTATTCCAACTCGGGGAAATTCAGTCTACAGTGCTACTAAAGCATTCCTTATTACTTTTTCTGAGAATATAAATTTAGAGTTGGAAAGAACGAATATAATCGTTCAAGCTATATGTCCTGGTTTTACCAAAACTGAATTTCATCAGGTCGGACACTTTTCTAATTTTGATTCATCCATTATTCCAAGAAAATTATGGATGTCTGTAACTGATGTTGTCTCAACTTCTTTAGCAAAATTAAAGAAAAACAAAGTAATTGTGATTCCAGGTCTAAAAAATCGGCTGTTTGTAAGATTTTACCAAAGTTTTATAATTCAAACATTTATAAAATCTCAAAGAAAAAAGGCACTTAAAAAATCATTAAATTCTATAAGGTAGTGTTTGAATACTTCTGCACATACTGCAATTTTCTCTATAATATTAAAACATAATAATAATTATATAACATATTAAGTAGAAAAATTGTTTAAGGATTAAACGATAAGTGGTGTAATGACGTACACATTCACGCATATTGCGTTGCAAGGTTTAATTGTTTGGTTATTAATATCAAAAGAAAACAAAGAACATTTTAAAAATCATAGATGGGAATTCCTTCTAATCAATGTTTTTGCAATCCTACCAGATATTGATTTGCTTACAGGGGCCCATCGATCCTATACACATAGCATTATACCACCCTCTTTCTTTCTTATGTGTTTCATAATAATGAGTTTGATAAATAGAAAAACAAACAAATTTGACGAAAGGAGTAAGAGGATCATTAGATTCTTCAAGCTCGCAGCAATAATGTGGATGCTACATATACTTCTAGATTTAGGTTGGGATCCAATCCTCCTCTTTTGGCCCCTTGATACGAACTTCTATGAGTTATCTGTATACTTGCGATTTGAGACCCAACCTTGGTTATTCTTCCCTCTTTCATTCTTAGGGTTAATACCTGACTGGCGGATTTTTTCGTTGGAAGAAGGTTTAGGAATGTTCATCACTAATTTGTCACAAACGGACCGTAGCACCTATTTAGGAAATATTTGGGACTTACCAATTGAGCAATTCGGTATGCATCTAGCTATGATGACTACATGGTTTATAGTGATAGTTTTGCCAATCTTTAAGCTAAAGAAAAAAACGGAAAAAGAATCTCGAGAAGCTGTAAAAATTTTGAGTATATTTTGGAAAAAAGTCAAAAGACAGTTAACTTTGATGGGATTGTTTTTCATCTTTTTAGGGTTTTTACTCGGTCCTGTTATCGGAAAAGAAAGAACAGTGAGTTATACTGTTTCTTCAAAATTTGTAAATACACAAAATTATTTTGATCCAACTCTGGGATTAGTATTTGTTAACAGACCTCAATCTTCTACTCAGATCGATTTCACAAGCCAATATGGCCTTATACCTTACAATTCTACTATCCTATTAACTGACAATAATACCTTTTTTGAGTTCTTTAATTCCTTTGATAATCTAACTGCGCAATACTATGCTCAAAACATTACTTACATTGATATGATTACGAGTTATTATTCTTTGATAGCTCAAACAACAAACCTGAGCTATTATGTTGAGAATCTTATTCAGGAAGAAAATTCTGATGGATTAAGTATAGAAATTGATGAAACAGAAACTGTAGTGAATAACTATATTATTGCTTTGATTAGTGAATGGAATACCACAGATACTTTCTATTATGATGCATCGTTCGCTCTAAAATATACTTTCGCTAGAGACGAAGCTCAAATAGAAGGACTCATAATCAGTTTAATAGGAACATCAATAATCGCAGTAGATCAATTAATAGACTTTCCCAAGAAGAAAAAAGAAATTGATAAAAAAGATTAGGAAATGAGTTTAGTAGTTAATTCTACTAAATCACTATTCTGATTTAACTCAATCAGAGAAACATTGGAAAGTGAAATTACTTCATCTACAAAAGAAACTCGTCGATATGACCTTGCATAAACCACTCTGAAGTCTTGGATTTTTCTAATAATTGGTAAAGGGTTACCACCAGCTGTTCTTTCAAGATCACTAATCATGTATACTATTTTTTCTCTTGAAGAACTTCTTTTAAGCTGATCAACTGCTAAATTCAAAGCATCTTCAAGATTAGTTTTTCCTCCACTTTCGATATTAAGAATTAATTCTACAAGTTCATCAGGGTTCATATATTTGTGCATTGGCTTAAGAACACTAGATTCAGAATCAAATTCAATTATTGAGAAATTTTCTTTTTTAACGGATAATGAGAGCACAGAAGCCATTAAAACAATTTGATGGATAAGTTGCAAAACACTCAAACTTTTATCAATACAAACAACAATACTCCTCCTTTTCTTAATTGGTTCTTTGGAGACAATATTATCATAATCAGGATATAATTTACCACTACTCATCATTTTTTCTATAGTCATCTCTAACTCCCAAGTACGACCTGGTTCATAATTAACATACTTTGAAACTGCAGATGATACTCCTCTGCGATAAATGGCCTTTGCTTGTTCAATAATAAAGGGGATAAGTTTGTCTAACATCTTTTTACGAAGCTGAAAGTTCAAATGCTTCTTAGTTCTTGAATATAATTGTATCAAATCTTTTCCGTGTAACTGATCTAATACGATATCAGTGATATCCATCTCATTCATTATCTTTGCTACAATCATGGGGTAGTTAGTTGCAATTAAACGAAGAGCCTCAAGATTTCGGCTCTCAGCTGCTTGTTGGGCTAATTCAATGATTTTTGCCATATCCTCTTGTCTTTTACCTAATTCCATCTGTATTTCATTAATTGTCATTCGACCAGCGTCTTTAGAAGGAAAAGTCAAGAATGGCTCATTCCCTACTATACTGGAAGTAGGGTCACCCATTATTCTTTTTTTCGGATAATTCGGTCATCTTCATATCTAGAAAGAATTTTGGAAACTATTTCCTCAATAATCTCACTTTCTGACTTACTACTTGTTGTCTTACACCTAATTTTACGCGAATGGACTGCTTTTGCTCGTTCGATTAGGGTTAACTCTTCTATCATCTCACCTTCATCCATGAGTTCTACTAAATGGATTGCTCCTCTAACTGTTGAACTCATCTCCAATTCTGGATGATTGATTGTAGCTTGAACGATTTCGCATGAAAGTTTGACAATTAATTCATCTGTAGAAGAAGTTCGTAGATTTACTATTTCCATCATTTCTTCAAGACCTTGATGTGAGACATGAATCCAAATGCAACGATCATAGAAGGCTTTAGGTAGAGGGTTTGTTGCTATGGTATCTTCAGGATTATAAGTGAAAATTGACAAGAAACCATCCTTAGCATTAATCTCTCCTAATTGAGGAATTGTTATCAATTTCTCATCTAAAGCAGTTAAAACAGCATTAATGGTTTCAGAAGGAGCACGATTAACTTCGTTATAGAAAAATAAACCTCCTTTTTCCATAGCTTCAGTCAGAGGGCCTGAAATGAATGTATCTCTCGAAAAACCTTTTTCTAATACAAGAGGAGGGTCATACCATCCTTTCAGCTTAATAGAAGTTAAACTATCATCACCATCTACTCTTATGAAAGGTCTCTCGAGACTCTCTGCTAGTGCTTTAGCCATCTCTGTTTTTCCAGTTCCAACCGGACCTTCAATAATTAATGGTAAATTTTTTTGGATTGCTCTAACAATCATTTCTAGCTCTTTTTTTCGTCCTATGATGAGTTTTGACATTTTGTCTAGAATATCTTTTGAGATGTGACTTCCTTTAAACATCAAATAAGTATAAAGAAAGAGAAATTAAAACTCTTATTGTTTGTTCCTAAAAAAGAAAAGAAAAGATTAGTAATTCTTTGCAGATTTTTCAGGTCGTACAAATGCTAAAATTACTAAACCAATTGCCATTATTCCCCCAACAACAGCCATGGCTACTCCATATGCTTTGAAACCGATTGTTGGATCATAAGCTAGTAGAATAGCTCCAAAGATAATTGGTCCTAATGCTGAAGAAACCTTCCCACTTAGTTTTGAGAATCCAAAGTATTCTCCAAATTTCTCTTTGGGAGCTAATTCTGTAACCATAACTCTTTGAGCTGTCCAGGTACCTCCTAAAGCTACACCAGCTGTACATCCCATTAAAATCATCATGATGAATGGAAAATTAAAGCCAATTGTTATTGGTGCCCAGATAAATATTCCTAAGATTCCTAAAAGTAAAGCAATACCCCATAATCCTCCAACAAGGAAGAAAGCGTTTTTGGCACCGAATTTTTCAGCAAATTTGCCAATGAAGTATGTGAAAGTTACAGCTGCTACAGTCGCAATAATTATGAAGATTATTGCAAAAATATCTTTTGAAATACCCGCACCTTCGATTTGAAGTGCATCAGTCACTAAAGGAGTCATATAGGCTACAATAACGTTTGCAACGTCTGCAATAAAGAAGTACCCTATTACAAAGATAAACATCTGACGATGTTTTCTTATATCTTTAAAGGTCCTGCCAAGCTGTCTAAAGGTTTTTTTAACTATATCTTTCTGTTCTGATAGCTTTGTTTTCTTCTGTTTTTCTTTAACGAATAACAAAGGAATTCCAAATACGAGGAAAAGAGCCATTGGGATTACAAATGTCCACCAGTTACCTGTATAACCATATGTAAGATTAGCAGGATTTGCATCTTTACTTATTACATCTCCAAATGTCAAGATTAATGGAAACATTACTAACAACGAGATTATTGTACCTAAGTAACCAAAAGCAACTCCAAATCCTCCAACTTTACCGACATCTTTTGGATTAGCTATAAAAGGTAACATTGCATCATAAAACGCTAAACTCCATTGATAAGCAATATTTGCAATTACATAGAGAATCAAAACTATTGTAAGATTGTGGAATAACCCAAGAAGACTAGCGAATAGTAGTATTATACCTGTTAAAACAAGAATAAATGGTTTTCTTCTACCTGTAGTGTCACTTAAAGCTCCCATTATCGGCATACCAATTGCAGTGATTACTTGCATAACAGCTGCTATAGTTCCAAAAACGAAGCTAGCCTCACCATAGGTCATCCCATGTTCTACTTGTCCTATTACCAATACATAACGATTGATAATCAAACTAACAATTATCATAGAATAAATTGTGTTTGCTAAATCGTACATAGACCAGTTAAATACATTAAGCTTAGATGTTTTAGTTTCTAATTCAACCTCATCTTCTAAAATGTCTGACATAGGATTTGAAAAAGAATAGATATTTAAAAACTCTTCCCAATTCTGGATGAAGACAACTGCTAAAATTTCCAATGATCTAGTAAGGCTTTTCTAACTTGATTCAACATGCTATTAGTTTGTTCAGAAGTAGCAGATTTTTCAAACTTGTTCAGAATAAACGGTTTATTCCCAAGAAGACCTTGAATAAACTTCTTACTTACTTCTTTGAGTTGGTCTATTTTGTAACCACCTTCCAAAGTGCAAGCAATCTTTCCTCCACATGTATCCTCAGCTAGCTGATTTAGCAAGTAACCTGCACATATGAAAGCATTAGGGGATAAATTCATTATCCCTACTGGATCTCCACCTAAGGAGTCGAAGCCAACTGAAACAAGTATGATTTCTGGTTTATATTGCTTTACAATATCTAGACCGAATTGTAGGGAATGTAACCAATCAGTTGAAGTGACATCTGGCAGTAAAGCTATATTAACATTGTAACCCTTACCCTCTCGAATTCCGATTTCAGAAGGATATCCTGAACCTGGATATGAATACATTGGATGCGCGTGAATTGAAAGATAGAAGACATCTTTACGATGATAGAAAATGTGAGATGTACCGTTCCCAAAATGATGATCTATATCAATAATTGCTACTCTTTTGTATCCTTTTTTATTAGTCAACCAATCTGCAGCAATGGCAATATTATTGAAATAACAAAAACCTCCTGCTGAATTTGTTTCAGCATGATGCCCTGGAGGGCGGACGATTGCAAAACTCTTCTTCGTTTTACCCTCTGCTACTAATTGTGCTGCCTGTTTTGTAGCACCAGCTGCTAATCTAGCAATATCATAAGTGTGTTTATTCAAAGTAGTATCAATGGTAATCATTCCTCCTCCAGCTAAAGAAATAGCTTTTATCTTTTCGATTAAATCAATGACATGAACCGAGATTAAATCTTCTTCTCTAATATATTCAGGCTGGAAGAATGTGATTGAGTAGTTGAGTTCTTTCTGAAGTTCTTTTACACCTTTAACAATCTCATCTAATCTTGCTTGTTTTTCTGGATGTGCTCTATCCATTGAGTGTTTAGCAAATAGATCAGAATAGATGATAGCTAAATCCGTCATTTGAATACAAGTGGATAGCTGTAACTTTAATGTTTTTGTCAAAAGTATAGAAATATGGCATTCAAATATTTTATATATTGGTTCTTATCTTCAAACTTCAGTTAGTAGGTTGAACTCATGACGTTTATTGTAGATGTAGGTATATCATTCCTATTTGCTTTACCAATTCTGGTTTCTAATGCAGTTCCAGCAATTTTAGGAAAAGGCTATCCCGTTGATGGATATAAAAAACTAAAAGATGGGAAAAGGATACTTGGAGATCACAAAACATTATGGGGTCTGTTCTACGGAATTCTATCTGGGTTCTTAATAGGTGTTGTAATTTGGTTCTTAGGGAATGATTTTTTCATCGAACAATATGGTTCAACAGGTCTTCAATATCCTTTTTGGATCGGTGCTTTAATGGGTTGGGGATGCAATTTTGGTGACATGTTAGGTTCATTCATTAAGAGAAGGATTAACATTAATTCTGGTGGTAGTTTTCCGGTATTTGATCAATTGGGCTATATTTTATTTGGATTACTATGGAGTTGGCCAGCATTTGGTTCAATTCCATGGGAATTCTGGGTGTCGTTATTGATTTTTGCACCTATATTGCATATTGGAACTAATGTATTTGCATACTCAATTAAGGTAAAAGATGTTCCTTGGTAATTAAACGTATGAAGTAATCAAATAACTTATAAATAAATTCAGTTAATTAATTACGTTAAAAACTGGTAAAGTAGTTAAAATGACAGCTAGTTCAGACGATAGAATGTGCAAACTAACTTGCAAATCATTTTCTTGTGGTAAAAGGATGCTACGAATTAAGCAGATCAATGGGAATAAGACTTTTATTTGTACTCTTGATGATGTGGAGTGTTTAGGCCATATGTGTAGTTACGCTGATTGCGCAGAGAGAAAATTAAGTGATTCAGGTGTATGTCTCCGACCTTTAAATCCCGTTCAACAACCTCAGACCAAGAGGAAACTCAAAGGACAATTTCCGAGTTATATCAACTTGACACATAATGATCTTGATGACAAATTCAGAAAGAAACTGAATAGGAAAATAAAGTAACGTGCACTGCACGAAATCTTAAATATCTGAAAATACTCAGAATCGCATAGAATACTTTGAGATGAAATTTTATGTTTACTGGTAGTCCATCGAGTTCTGAGAAAAAACTGTTCACTTTTGGAGTTCCTACTTTAGACGAAATCCTAGGTGGAGGAGTTGCAGCAG
>JAGXNV010000125.1 GCA_019894795.1 Candidatus Heimdallarchaeota archaeon
GTACAAAGAGGGGCTAATTCTATGAGTGTTTACTATTATCTTTTTGATCTTAATTTTACAGCTGATGCCATCTTGGTAGGAATCGGGATGGTTGTTTTAACGGCATTTTTCATTTTCGAATTGATCAAAAAGAAGAAACTGAATTTATTCATTTATTCTGGAATATATATCCTTTCTTTCTTCTTGCTTTATAGAATTTTTTATCCCCATTATTTACTCTGGATCGTTCCTTATCTTTCAATTATAGCAATAAAATATCTTGAGAATAAGCAATTAAGAAATCTGTTTATACTTTTTAGCGTAATTTTCGTAGAGATTTTAGCGATTATTTTTTGGTATTTAGATTTCTTTGGTATATTCCTACTTCCATTTTGGGTTTTATTGACAATTTCTTTCTTTAATTTGGGTTGTTTGATCTATTATCAATATTTGTTCTTCATATTTAGGAAAGAATCTCTATTAACATCTCTCTAAAATGAAAAAGAAAGAGTTTTACTCTAGGAACAAATATATTGAAGTTCGATTATATGTATTATCTATGAGATTCGCTTTAATATCTGATACCCACATAGGTGGTAGATTCGATGAAGTTATGTTCAATAGGGGGATGGAAATCGCATGTAATATTAATGCTGATTATCTTATCCATCTTGGTGATCTTACCAATGATGGCACTCTAGCTCAATACGAAATCGCAAAACTTTATCTAGATAAAGTAAAATTTGACAAACCTTTCCTCCTTATTCCTGGTAATCATGATGTGAAAAACGTCGGTAATCTTCTTTGGGAAGAGATGATAGGGGAGCGATTTTATGTTCACGAGGATAGTCGTGAAAAAGTTAAGATTTTAGCTTTAGATTCTTCCATGCCTGATTTAGATCCTGGACAAATGGGGTCTAAAGGAATAAACAGGATCTATGAGGAATTTCAAGATGTACCTGAATTTTGGTTAAAAGTTATACTTTTTCATCATCAAACACTTCCCATCCCATACACTGGAAGAGAAAGAAGTGCAATTTATGATGCGGGAGATGCTGTTCGTGCAATCCTTGATAATAATATTCATCTTGTTCTCAACGGTCATAGACACATTAGCAATACATTCAAAATGTCAGATGGAGCGATGCAATCGTGGATTATAAATTGTGGTACTCTCTCATGCAAAAAAACCAGATATAGAGAAGAATATTCTCTAACAATTGTTGATGTTGATAGAGAAACTAATAATGTGCGTATCAGAGTTGTTCTTCTCAATCAAGAACCTATTAGAGATAAAATTTCATATTCTGGGAAATTTCAAGAATTGATTCTCCCATCAAAGAAGGAGAAATTAGGGAGTATAGTTCAAATTGGAAACACAGATATTTCTGATGAATGTTTAAATGTAGAAGTATATAACAAAGGACTAAATTATATCAACAATCTAGATTGTGATCTTGTTGTTCACTGTGGTGATGTAACAAGTTCTTCTCATTATCACGAATTTGAGTTGGCAAAAGCACTCTTAGAACAAATCGAAAAACCGAAATTAATTGTGCCGGGAGGTAATGATGCTTATCCTTTGGGTTTTGAGCTTTTTCCTGAAATGATAGGAGATATGAATCCAACGTTTGAAAATGAAGTTATGAAGGTTTTAGGTTTTAATAGCTGTATAATTGATGATAAAACAGGAAGAATAGGAAGGGGAAATGCTCAAATAATTAAGAACGAACTGGTAAATCCTTCTAAATTGGGTATTGTAGCTTTTCATCATACAATAGTTCCATTACCTAGATCTAAACATGATGCAGAATTGATGGATGCAGGTGATGTTTTAGCTACTATTGTAGAAAATAGACTGAATTTAGTGCTAACTGGAGCAAAAAATCGAGCAGGATGTTGGCAAATTAATGATACAGTATTCTCAAATAATGGAACACTAAGTAGTATAAACATCACAACAAAATTAGGGAACAGTTTCAATATTATCGATATCTATAAGACCAAAATTGGGAAGTTCTATGAAATTGATGAATACATAATAGAAAGGGATGAAAGAAGAAAAATAGGCTTATTTCACATTTCTGACATAGGTAGACCTATCAAAGTACCACCTAGGATAAATTATAGCAAAATTATAGATGAAGCTAGAACTTTGTAAGAGATTTTTCATTTCTAATATTACCAAATATTCTGAAATTACAAAATAAATATATATTATTAGGTTTCTACATGTACATTGTGACTGAAATTCTTAACGTAAGAAATCCAAAACCTTTCAAAATCCACTGCTCAAATATTCAACCTCAGTTTCTACCTTGGATAGAAGAAGCTGAAAACAGGATTTTTTCATTAAGCGCTGGAAATCGTATCGCTCCAATTGCAGAGGACATCATGAAAGTTGGTTTTGCAAAAATACTTTTTGCTGCAAATGAACTAGGATCTGATATTGATACATGTAAACCATTCGTTCTTTTTGCTCCTGATGGAACATGTACATACAATAAAGAAAGGTTTAGTAGAGGTTTTGCATATGGATGTTTGATCAAAGCAGAATTTGATGGTTTAATCGCTACTCAAAATGCAATGCCAAATGGCTGTGGTTTTAGTCTTTTTGAGCTAAAGGATTTCTCTGATGACGAAAATTTAGCTAAAGATGCACTAAAAATAAGCGATGGTATAACGGAGAATCAAGCACTGGAATTAGGAAGAGGTAATCATTTCATAGCAATTTACCATGTTAAAGACAAATTATCAGGTGAAGATACTGGGAGAAGGTTCGTAATATTGCACTGTAGTGGTCATGAACTAAATAAGGAACCTTTATACTTTCAAGATTGGCTTGAAGATGTAGATGGATATAATAAAATTCACACTCCTCATGGTTCTGTTTGGTTGTTGGAAAAGGAGTCCAAGAGATTGTATCTAGACAAATTTAGCGAATTAGAGAAAAATAATGAAAAAGGCAGATCTGATGTTATGAAAGATTTGTTTGATGGAATGGAATTTGAATTGATATCAGATTTGACTCATCAAGGCTTAGAAGATGATGGAAAATTGCTTAAATTAGGGATACAGACAGACAAAGATCAACTCCTTCCAATTGCTTTTAATCCAGATGAAGGAGCATTGACCATTAAAATCAAGCCCAATTTAAATAGAGATTTTCTAGATCGATGGAAGTACGCTGAGATGTCAAACAGATTCGGTTATAATAAGATTTTTGAAAATTTAGATATAATTCCCCATGGGGCAGGATATGAATTTGTTAAACCGATTAGAAATTTCTCCTATGCTTTAAATAAACAAGGTATAGAAAATTTCACTGTAGAAATGGAGCGGTCGGGTGGGATAGCAATAAAAGAAACTGCGTCTAGTTTTAGAGAAATTCGACAATATATGAGTTATAAAAGGAAATTGCCAATCATGCAGAAATTATTCGAAGCTGATTTGGGAGATCATATCCATGACCTTATCCCCTTGATTCAAATACATCCAAAGAGGAGTATACCTGGAGGGGAATATTAATTCTCATGAGAGGTGAAAGACATATCGCTCCCTTGGATAATTGCACATAGAGGATCATCAGGAAGGTATCCAGAAAATACTTTATTCTCCTTTAAAAAGTCTCTGGAAGAAGGTTCTGATATTATTGAACTTGACCTACAATTAACGAAAGATAATGAAATAGTTGTTTTCCATGATAGAACCGTTGATCGAATTTTTCAAACCAACACAGGTAGAAGAATTAAGGATTTCTCTCTGAAGAAATTACGAACGATGGATGCTGGTTCATGGTTTCATGAATCCTATAAAAATGAAAGAATCCCTACTCTTTTTCAGGTTTTAGAAGAAATTCCCAGGCAAACATCTCTAATTTTAGAAATAAAGTCAAGTGATTTTGTTTTAATAGAAAAATTACTAGAAGCATTAGATAATAACGGTAAGAATCTTGGTTTAGGATATATTTCTGTAAGAGATTTGGATACTTATGTTGAAATCTCGAAATTGTCAGATAAATATCCTATTGGTCTTATGCAAAAGAATAGAACACCAAATGAAGTTCTTGAAGAAATAGGCAAATATCAAATTCAAATTGTCCAGATAAGATGGAAAAACTGGTCTGAGGAAAACTGGGTGGAACTTAAGCAAACAAGCATGAAAACCACTGCATTTTTTGCAGATAATGATAAAGACTTTGAATTTCTCGTAAAAAAAGAGGTAAATGGAATTTTGACAAATTTTCCTGCTAAACTCAAGAAATATCTAAATTAATTAGAAGAAAATAATTGGTTTGATAGATTACAATTTGATTTGTGTAACTGTGCAATCAAATAATCTTTCTTGGAGCATCAAGGTTTGGAATTTCACTCTGAGGTTTGTAGAGTCCCGTAATGTACTCAAGTCACTTCATAAAAATATGTCAAATTTATGTCATATTCGCGTTAAGTAAAATTAAATTATGAGAAATATTAGTCTAGAAAAGTGTAAGCATGATTACAGATTATGTCTAATCCCTTCTTATTGTTGCATCTATTCGTTTGAAGTGGTCCAAGAAAATTTCCAAGAACAGTTTTTCATCTCTCTCATTAAGTACAGAAGTAGATTCAAGATAATCTAAGTTTGTTTTACTATTGAATTTTCCAAAAGCTGTATAAGTTGCAGAAATGCAATTTCCATCTACTTTTCTCCCTATTACTATACAACTGAAATTTTTCATCTCCACGACTTTGATTTCTTTAGCTTTCATCTTAAGTGTCTTTGGTGTTTCAGCAGATTTCAAACTTTCGGAAATAATTTTTTTTCCAGCTAAAAGTAATTGAATTTCTTCTAACTCCCTAACAATCTTTTTTTCTCTCAAATCTAGTCTTATCAGAGGTTGACTAAATCTACTCACTAGTATTATCTCTTCAGGAGGAATGTTTGTTACTAACAAGCCTAGAGGATTACTCAAAAGGGTCAAAGCAAGGAGAAAGAAAACTATTGGAAGAACAAACATTCTAACTACTTTCATAGAATCAATAAAAGATGTAATAATCCAGAATGCTAGTAATAGAAATGCTACAAGACTTAGATCTATCTTTTTATTGTTTCTTATTCTTCTGATTTTTCTTGTTGAATTTAAAACGAAATGTAAGCCCAATAACAAAGAAGAGATTGATATCATTATAGGAATCAGAACGCTGTCATATTTGACAGACCAAATAGCATTAAAATCGTATTGAAGTTGTGAGCGTTCTATACTGCTTACTAAAATTATTGTAGCTCCAACAATAAGAGCTGCTATATAAGAATAAATTGGTAATTTATCTTCTCTTATCATGATCATTCCATTAAAAATTGAGAGAATAGATAAACTGATGGAAATATTTGCAATAATCATATACACTATAACTAAATCACTAACAATAGTATAGAAACTTGCTACACTTATGCATATATTTGTGACTAGGCCTAAGACTATCCCAGCTAAGATATGAATATATGCAACATTCTTTGTTAATCTTATAGCTTGGATGAAAGTATAAATTGAGTATCCAAGAAGTAAGATAGATTCAATCATCAGTACTAATGCTGGAATTTGCATACTAGTCAATACTCACATGATTTACTTTCTATTAAATTTATTTGTTAGAAAATTCATTAACTTCCAGTAGAAACTTAGTTAGTTTTTCTTCCATCAATTCTAATTAAATGCTCAGAGAATATATTAGTGAAAAGAGTTTCATCTGATTCATTTAGTACTGAAGATGATGTGACGTATTCTAAATCTGTTTTTGATTCAAAATCTCTGAAAGCAGTTCTAATTGCCGAAACAACATTATTATTTATTTTTGTGCCTATAGAAATTATATAGAAGTTGTTGAGTTCAATGATTTTAGCTTCTCTATTCCTCATGATTAGATTGATGGGACTTTCATCTTCTTTCACAGTATCAGAAATGACTTTATTTCCCGCGATGAGTAATCGCACTTCTGCAATATTTCTATCTATCCTTTTGTTTTGAACATTGTACCTTAACATTGGTTGACCGTATTTTGTTACTAGAATTATTTCAGAAGGTAATTCATTCGTAACTAACAAGTTCAACGGGTCCAAAAACACTGCTAAACCGAATAAACCAAATGATACAGGAAATAGGAAGAATCTAAGAGCTCTCAGCTCGATGAAATACGTCGATAGCATCCATAATGCTAAACATAAAATAGCCACGAAACTGATATCAGCTCTTTTGTAATTTTTAAGTTTTTGGATTTTTATGTTCAAATATAATACGAAATAAGTTATAATAATTATTTGAGTGATAATTGATACAATCATAAAGGATGTAGATGAGTAATTAACATTCCAGACTGAATAGAATGTATTATAAAGGAGGTTTGATGAATTTATGTTTGTCGTTAAAACAGCTATGCTACCAATTGCAAGAGCAGAAATGTATGAGAAAATCGGTAATTTATCCTCCTTGATAAAGATTAAACCATTAAAGAAAGAGAAAAGTGAAAGCGAGAAACATACATTAGCAAGAATGACGAAAATCACAACAGTTCCTTTGTATATTTCCTCATTAGGATAAAAGTTAGCTATACTTGAAAAGATACTTGCAAAGAAACCTAAAACAACACCCGCAAATATATGCAAATATGATTTGTTTTTTGTTATATAAAGTGCTCTGCCAAATGAAAATATAGCAAACCCAGTAAACAAAATAGTTACAATAAGCAAGACAAGTGCAGTAATAGATGCTAGAGCCATTGAAGAAATCTTCTAATATGCTCTTTTTAAACCTAATTGTAATACTATTGAAACTGAAAAAACAGAATTGAGAGTGAAATCTACCTATTTTTTCTTTAAGCTTAGCTTTAGTGATGTTAATAGAAGTGGTACCGCAAGTCTAGGTTTGAAGAAACTCAATTTTGATTGAGAACCTGTCATGATTTTTGCCCACATTATCATATAACTAGGTCCTTTATCATTACAGAGTTGCGCAAAAGCATCTATAAAAATGGGTTTCTTAGCTAGAACTTTCACCATTCGGGTTGACCATTTGAAATCTCTCCCAAAAGTTTTCATCCATTTTTTCTGATATCTTTTCAGGAATTTTTCACTCAAATCATCTTCGTCAAATGCTTCATCTAAAACATTTGCAGCAATTTCTCCCGCATCCATGGCATATTGGATTCCTTCTCCAGTTAAGGGATCAATCATCCCTGCAGCGTCACCGACAATTAGCAGATGATTGGCATAGCTTTTCTTTACTCCTCCCAATCTTAAAGGTGCAGAATTCATTTTCTCTATTTTTGCATTAGGACCTAGAGCTCTTGATAAGTAAGGTTCCCCTGAAAGGAAACTTAGATGAACATGTTGTAAATCACTTGTTTTGTATCTTCCTCCTGGTATAATATAGCAACAGAAAACTAAATCTCCATCAGCTTCCTTGAATAGAGCAGTATATCCTGGAAGAATGTCTTGGGTATAGATACATACTCCATCTTCCTTAAACTGGTGAGTACCCGCTTTAATGTATACACTACTAGAAACAGCTTTTGGAGGTGAATCTACTATACCTAGAGATCTGGCAATTTTTGAAACAGCACCATCTGCAGCTACAAGTACTTTTGCTTTAATTTTCTTTTTGGAATCATCTTGAGAAACTATGGTCCATATTTTATCTTCTTCAGAAAATTTCACTTCTTTTACGTTATATTCTTCTAATAAGTGTGCACCTTCTCTTTCAGCAGCTCTAACCATCTTTTCATCCATGATCTGCCTTTTAATTGATATCATTAGATGGCTACCAATTACCTCAGCAGAATTGTCAATATACGTAATTCTGCTTGGACTTATGAGCCCTCCAATTTCTGCCCAGTGTCCCTTCTTCTCTTCAAGTATCTCTTGAAGAACACCCATTTTCGTTAAATGCTTCTGAGCTATTTGTGAGATAGCATCACCACATATTTTCCTTCTAGGGAGTTTCTCTTTTTCTAAAATTACAACACTTCTACCCAATTTGGATAAATAAAAAGCTGTTGACGATCCTCCTGGACCAGATCCAACAATTGCTGCATCGTAGATTTTATCAGAATTTACCTTTGACATCTTATTAATCAATACAAAGAGTAACTTTAATTTAAATTTAGTGCTTAATAAATTTTTGAAGCAGAGTTTCTGACAAAACAACTTAACCTCCCGAACTCATCATGTATCATTTAGCTATTTTTCCTTTCGATTGTCAATATCTCTAAAACTGTAATAATAGTTAAAAACATTAGTGATTACGTTAAAATGATTAGATATTCTGAATGGAGTAATGTAAATGAGTACTAATGGTAAAATTTCAGGTTTAAATCCAACAGAGATGACAAATGCCTTTTTTGATATTACTGACGATCTCGTGTTCTTTTTAGATAAAGAATTTAAAATAATTCTAGCAAATTCATCTGTTTTAGAGATAACAGGATATAATTTCGATGAATTGAAAGAGAAAAAATTCTAAATGATGCTGGCTACAATCCATTTATGATCCACGCAGATGATGTACTTATTGATTTACTAACAGACAGCGGAACATCAGCAATGAGCGCAAAGCAGTGGGCGGGAATAATGGAAGGCGATGAAGCATACGCCGGTTCAAAAAGTTTTTTCCGCTTTGAAGATGCAGTTAAAAAAATATCTAATATGA